>CASETU010000199.1 GCA_949290895.1 uncultured Bacillota bacterium | reverse complement strand
GTGCCGTTTTATGAAACATATATAGGCATTATGTATGATATCGGTATGTGGGAAGACAGAGGGTATTATATCAAAAGTAAATCCGGCAGTACATATACCTGGACAAAAAACGTTAAAGAAGGCTGGGTTGGTCAGGACGGGATTTTGGGTACATATGACGACGGCCTGCCCATAACCTATGAGGACTTTTATGCATTATGTGAAAGGATAAAGGATTCTGGGGAAATTGCAATTGCTTGGAGCGGAAAAAGCAATACGGGATATTCGAGCGCCCTGCTAGATGCTCTACATGCCGATTACGAAGGTGCTGAGCAAATGAGCTTAAATTATACTTTCAGCGGAACTGCAAAAAACATAGTAACGTCAATTGAAAATGGTATAGTGCAGGTAACTTCGGTGCCAGGTATAACGGCACAGACCGGTTATACAGTATATAAACAGGCAGGACGTTATTATGCGCTTGATTTTTTCGAACACATAATGGACGATAAATATTATAGCGATAAAATATTTAATAAACAGACCGTTACCCATGTGGATGCGCAAAATTATTTTGTAATTAATAATGAATACGGGGGAACTTCGATCGGTCAGGATATTGCGATGTTGATCGAAGGTACGTGGTGGTACAACGAAGCATATAATGCATTTAAATCGATAGAAAACAGAGGCGGTGGACAGTATGACCGTAAGTTCGGCGTATTGCCAATGCCTAAGGCCACCGAGGAAAAAGCGGATTCCGATAAGGGTAGACAGACTTTATACGATCCTAAACAGTCGCTGTGTTTTATTAACGTCAATACGCCTGAACATAAGCAGCAACTGGCAAAAGAATTTATAAAATTCGTTCATTCGGATGAAAGCCTTGCTGAATTTACAAAAATCGTCAGTGCATTAAAGCCTTATAAATATGAATTAACAGCGGACCAGATTGCAGATCTCACGCCGTATGCGCAAAATTTATTACAGATACGTGAAAATTCAGAAATGGTCTATCCTTATTCTCATTCGAAATTATTTAATAATAAGCGCGGCGATTTTTTAGGATCGCCCAACTGGTCGACCATGGTGGAAAATACGTCGTATAATCATCCTACAACGGCATTACAAAGCGGGATTAGCGCTGAAGATTATTTTAAAGGCTTGTTGTTTTCCTCGCCGGAAGTGTGGAAAACGACGTTTGAACCTTACTGGTAAAACTTAAGTTGGCAGGAATAGAGATGAATTCCAGATTAAAATCAAAAACAAATAAAAATTATATAATGCAGCGCCGTATCAGAAACGCAGTATTTTTTGCAGTCATGGCGGGAATACCGATTTTGCAGGTTTGCATTTTCTATATCGGAGTAAACATTAATTCGATATTGTTGGCGTTCAGAAAATACGATATAACCAGTATGACGTATTCTTGGAACGGTCTGAAAAATTTTAAGCAGTTTTTCGAAAGTTTTAAAGTATATTCGTATATGCGCGCCTCAGTGAAAAATTCGTTCATCGTATTTTTTTCTACGATTTTAGTCAGTTTTTCAGGAGGAATAGTCATGTCCTTCTATATTTATAAGAAACGGTTTCTGGGTAAATTTTTCCGTGTTATGCTGTTTATGCCGTCGATGATTTCATCGATCATCATGGTCACGATATTTTCTTTTTTTGCAGACAGTGCTGTCCCTGCAATAACAAACAACGCGACGATAGGTCTTTTGGCAAACCCTGATACTACATTTATAACGATGCTGCTCTTTTCTTTATGGCTGGGATTTGGCAGCGGCATGTTGGTTTATACGGGTACGATGAACGGAATTCCGGAATCGTTGATAGAAGCCGCAAAACTGGACGGGTGCGGAACGGTGAAGGAATTTATACATATAACTATACCGAGCATCTATTCTACGATAATCGTATTTTTTGTCGGACAAATGTCTGTATTTTTTAGCAATCAAATGAATTTATTTGCATTTTACGGTGCTGATGCCGATTACAAACTATATACTTTCGGTTACTGGCTGTATGTTTCCGTACAACGCGGGTCACTTGCCGATTATCCGTATCTTTCCGCTGTAGGACTTATTTTAACGGCAATCTTGGCGCCTATCGTTTTAATTACGCGTAAATTGCTGCTGAAATTCGGTCCGAGTGCCGATTAGGGGGCGGAAAAATGAACAGAAACGATCATATCGGGGAAAAAATATTATTTAAAACAAAAAGGATGTTCTCTACAACGAACGCACTCTACATCGTAGCGTTTATTGTTTTGATGTCTTTTGTGGGTTTGTTTTTATATCTTTTATTTTGGGGTTTTATCACATCGTTTAAGGATAATTATGCGGATTTTGTCCGCAATGTATTGGGCTTGCCGAAAAAATGGAAATTCAGCAATTATATCGAGGCCTTCGGTGCAATCAAGGTTAGGATTGTTGCGGGAGGAGGCGTAAGATACGCATATTTTTTTGAATTATTAGCCAACAGCTTGTTATTCTCGGTCGGGGGTGCGCTCGTATTGGTCTCTTCGAGCTGTTTTACTGCATACTGCGTTGCAAAATTCAATAAATGCAAATTCTCAAAAATTCTATATACATTCAATATCGTTACGATGATCTTGCCCATTGTGGGATCGGGGCCGTCGACCATACAGATCATGCGTACTTTACATATCTACGATACTATTATCGGTTTTTGGATTACAAAAGCGCATTTTATGGGATTAAACTTTTTACTGTTCCATGCTGCGTTTTTGAGACTGTCAAAGGAATTTTCAGAAGCCGCGGAACTTGACGGGGCATCTCATTTTGTTGTGTTTTTCCGTATCGCTCTGCCTCTTGTAAGCAGTATTTTTCTGACGATATTTTTAATAGAATTCGTTGCGATTTGGAACGATTATCAAACGCCGCTGATTTATATGCCGACGCACCCGCCGCTTTCTACTGGTGTATTTGAATTCAGCAGATCGTCGGGCAATGCAACCGTAGGAACACCGCACAAAATAGCCGGGTGCATGATATTATTTTTACCGATATTCATTATATTTTTGTTGTTTCACGGACGACTTATGAACAATCTTTCGATGGGAGGAGTTAAGGAATGATCGCAAAAACAAGGACAGTCGTTAAGATAAGTTGCAGGCACATAATTTTGATATGTCTTGCAGGTTTATGTTTGTTGTCGCTTGCGTTCGCAGTCATATTGAGCGCAGGGGTACGCTCTGCTAAAGCTGAAATTAAGATAAGCGACATTACTTCTATAAAGGAGTTTTACGAAGTCGGAGATGATTTGGTCATTCCCGAAGCAAAAATTATTTATAAAGGCAGCGAATATACCGCTGTAGCGATAACGACTTTTCCGGACGGTAGTAATTCTGTTTCAAAATCGATTAAATTAATGCAGCCCGGGACGTACTCCATATATTTCCGAACGGTTGTTGACGGTAAAGAGGTCGGTGTGGAAAAACCTATAAAAGTTAGACAAAAAACTTTCAGTTACGACGGTTTATCTAACGGATATTACGCAACGGATACGGACGATCGGCTGAGTGAAATCAATTCCGGCGAATCGGGGCAATATGTGAGACTTTTCCGCGGGAACAAAATGACGTATAATTCGGTGATCGACCTTAGGAAATTAAACGGCGAGGATTTTATATCTTTTAATGTTCTGCCTGCGCTGGACGGCAGCCGCGATATGTCGCATATCTATATAACTCTTACTGACGCATATAATCCCGAAATCAATCTCAGCATACGGGTATATTCGTCTTTGAAAAGTGCAGATATTACAGCCGAAACGGAACATGCGGCATCATGGCAGGTACGATATGCATATATCGCAGCCAGCGCGAATGAATCGAGTTATGTCGGTTATGAGGCCGGACCCGATAGGATGCATATCGATGATAATTTCGGCAGTTCCGCTTTGTTTTCCTTTTATGGCTACGAGCAAAATATGTTTTATTCCGATGCGAAAGGCGAGAAAAAACCGCAGTTTTTATCTTTGTCTTATGATACGGAAACGAAGTCGCTTTTCCAGAGTTCGAGTATAGGTAAGTATATCGTTACAGATCTTGACGACCGAGATTATAATCCCGAATATGTTTTCGGCGGATTCACAACGGGAGAAGTGTTCTTGTCGATGCATGTCGACGGCGTGACCTCGGAAAGCGCGGGAATCCTCATTACGGATATTGCAGGACAGAACATAGAAAGAGAATATCTCAGCGACGATTTCCGTCCGTCTATCGTAGTCGATACGAAAGGTTATGATGAAAACGATCTGCCGAAAGCAGTAGTCGGCATGAGCTATCCTTTATTTTCTTCATACGGCCGCGATGCGTATAGCGGAATTTTAAAAACGATGGTAAACGTCTTTTACGGGTATTCGACTTCTTCGCGTTACGAAGTCAACGTGAAAGATAACGCGTTCGTTCCTTCCGTTCCCGGTACATATACAATCAGATATACGGCAAAAAATTGTTGGGGCAATTCCGGCGAAAAACTTATAAAGGTCATTGCTGTGGCAAAAGAGGGCGGAGAACCTCAAATCGGAGATGTATCTTATTCCGACGTATATTATGCAGGCGAAAAAATCGCCTTGAAGATTCCTTCGCACGGTTGCGTCAGCGGAGAATGTACGTTGGATGTTAAAGTGTTTTACAAAGAGAATGAAGTTGCGGTGGAAAAAAATTATTTTCGGCCTTTGAATACGGGAACTTATACGATCGTGTACACGGCGACTGATTATCTGGAACAAAAATCGGAAAAACGCGTCGATATAACGGTAACTGCAAAATCGACGCCCGTTTTTATCGATGACATAAAACTTCCCGATTATTTCCTGGCCGGTTATGATTACAAGCTACCTGAAATTTTTGCATATACGTTTAATAACGGTATGAAAAAAACGTCGGTTGCTTTATCGGCTACCGGCGGCGCTTTGGATAAAGAAAACAGAATTTTTAAACCGTCTAAAGAGTATACCGATGCTACAGTATCGTATGCGGCAGTGGGCTGTACGATACAAAAGAGCGTTCCCATTATCAACGTAAAAAATGAACAAGGCGGACTGATCGTATCTGAATTTTTCGTAAAAGACAATCTGAACGCTGTTGCCTCGGAATCGGAAATTATATTTTCGGTAAACGATATTTCTAAGAATGCGGCGTTTGATTTTATTAATCCCCTTATTGCAGACGGTTTTTCTATCACATTCCGTTTTGTATCCGATAAAACCCGTTTTTCCGGAATTACGTTTACGTTAAAGGATGAAAACGACAGAGATATTGCCTTACCTGTTGTGTTGCAAAAAAGCGGGAAGGATGCGATGATACAAGTAGACGCAAATACGTTTACCGTAACAAATGCTTTCTCGTCCGACGAGTCGATCAGTTTACAGTATGAAAAATCGACAAACAGTATTATTGTCAATAACGACATTACGTTGGATCTGAAAACATTCGGCGGTTTTTCTGGGGGAAGAATAGTATTAGAAGGAAAGATAAGCGGTGTTTTCGGAGATTCGGCTATTGCCGTTTCTAATATTTCGGGACAAAAAATAAGTAATGCAACGGATGACAACGTTCGAGCTTCTTTTGCTCCGGAAAATGAGATATCGCTTACGGCAAGCATCGATACTTCGGTTGTCATTCCGAAAGGATATTCTGCCGATGTGTTTTATCCGAACTCGGAATGTACGGTAACAGTGTTTTTGCCAAACGGTTCCGTTGCGGTGAGTGAAGACGGAATCGAATTAGCCGATGTGCCTGCTGATCGAAACTATTCTGTACGGGTATCCGATTACGGCACATTACAAATCAGATACCGCGCAACAGCCGATGCGGAAGGGCTGGAAACAAGAAATATTTATTACAGTATCCTTGTGATGGACGAAGTCGCGCCGGAAATTTTGCTCGGAGGTAAAGTGCCGATTTCCGGAAAAGTCGGAAAGGCGCTTAAACTGCCGTCGGCTACGGCTGTAGACAATGTGACAGAAAACGTTACGGTTTCTGTTTTGGTGATTTGCCCTGTCATTTCGAAAATAATTTATCTGTCGGAAAATTCTTTTACCCCTTCATATGTCGGCGTTTATACAATTCGGTATATTTGCGCGGACGAAGTGGGAAATACGGCTATACTTGATTATCAAGTGACGATAAAGTAGGAGTAAACGATGATTTTTTCAAAAAGTTATAAAAAAAATAGGTTAATTGCGGTAATATTATCGGTTATCACTCTATTTGCGTGTTTTTCAGGGTGTAAAAATGTAATTGACGATGGTGACAATGGGCCGTTACAGTCGGTGAAAGAATCAAAATACGATTTGGTTAAACAGGGTAGTACTTCGTATGCAGTCGTTTATCCAGCGGACACGATTCCCGGATCTTACGTTGATATTGCGGCAGCCGAACTGTGCGATCTTATTTCCGAAAGCACCGGCGTATTCCTTTCCTGTATTCCTGATACGGGCTTGACGCATAAAACAGATAACAAATATATTTCGTTGGGCAATACGTCGCTTTTAGCTTCTTCAGGACTCAATACCGACACAAGCGGGCTTGGCGGAGACGGATATAAGATTATTACGAAAGATCAGAGTGTTTTTCTTTACGCCAAGACCACGCACGGCGTACTCTATGCCGTATATGAATTTTTATACTATCAATTCGGTTTTGAATTTTTTGCCGAAGACTGTTACAGTTTGGAGAAAAGCGTTTCCAATAAAAAATTGCTGAATTTCGATTATACCGATATTCCTTCCATTGCGCAGCGGTTTATGGCCGACGGAACGCTGAATTACAATAATCAGAATGCGCGGAGATTGCGCTCTACGCCTGTAGACTTATTTTTGGTGGCGCCGGACAAAGGCAGGTGGCACACCTCACAGGGATTAGTGAGGATCGAAAATTATCTGAATGAAGACGATCCCGAAAACTACCATCCTGAGTTTTTCAGCTTTAATCTGCCGGAAGATCAAAGTTCGAATACGGGAAGCAACAGTTATTATGAGGCGGTAAAAAAATATCCGACCACAGGAGTAGATGACGAAACGGCGAAGAAAAACAGGGATATTATCAACGGCAGGTTACAATTGTGTTACAGCGGACGCCCGCATGCCGACGGAACCGACGATGGTACGCCGGCCGATCAGACGCCGCTCGTAAATGCGATCGTAAAACAAATGAAGATATTTGTCGACGCTTTTATCAAAAACAATAAGGACGACAACGATCTTTATATGTGTCTGACGCAAATGGACAATTTTGATTGGTGCGAATGCGATTACTGTCGTGCGACTACCGAAGAATACGGCGGTTCCATGGCTGCGGGATATATCGTAGTTGCCAATAAAGTTGCAGAAATAATGTATGATTACGTTAAAAATACTTACGGTCGAAAATTTACTATATTTATCTTTGCTTATCAGAACACGGAACAACCGCCCGTACGCGAAGTGAACGGAAAATACGAAGCTATTTTGGACGGCCGTTACGGAGACGATATTATTCTGAACGAACACGTGTCGCTACTCTATGCGCCTATCGCCGCATGTTACTATAATTCTTTCAATGATCCTGTAAATGTTACGGAGGATGTTAGAATGAAACAATGGCAGTTGCTTTCAGATAATATCGGCGTTTGGACGTACGGCAAAACCTTTTACCATGATTTTTTTATTCCGATGAATTCCTATAGTGCGTTGAAAGAAAATTTTGATTATTTTGTGGAAAACAATGTGAATTTTTTGCATGCGCAGGGGCAAAGCTGGAACAGACAATGTACAGAATGGAACGATCTGAAAACTTATCTGAATGCTTCGCTCGCGTGGGATCATACACAAGATATGGATAAGATGATAGATAAATTTTTTATTAATTTCTATATGGATGCCGCGCCGCATATGCGCGCATGGTTCGATGATTACCGTTCCTGGCATACTTTACAAACGGGCTTGCGAGGCTGGAACTATCGGGGTACAAGCGCGGGAAGGAAGACTCTGGATGCAACGTTTTATCCCTATAACAAGTTGACGGAATGGCAGGGACATTTAGATGACGCATACAGCGCAATTGAAAAATACAAACAGACGGATCCGGAATTATATGAACGTTTGGAGCGCCGCATAACAAAAGACGGCTTATCGCTTCAATATCTGATGTATAACCTGCATGAAGCTACGATCGGATTTGACGCGGCGGACAGGATTTATGAACAGATGATGGAAGACGCTTTCAGGGTGGGTATTACGGAATGCAAGGAGGATAGGCCGCTTGAAGAATTATTGCGTACAACCGTTCTTTAAAAGGGGTAGATTTTAATGAAAAAAAATGAATTCAGAAAAATATGCTTGGTTTTTCTGTTGGTTATCGTTTCATTGATTTGTATAACAGCCTGCGCTAAAAAAGAAACTCTTACGATGCGGGCAGCTGAAGCCGAGATTGAAAAGTTCGCGCAAACGGCGGTTACGGTTGAAGGCGGAGACGTTAATTCGCTTACATTCAGTTCGTCTGACGAGAGCGTGGCAACCGTAGATAAAAACGGGATTGTTACGGGCGTGGGTGCAGGACGAGTGGAAATAACCGCGTATAACGGGGAAAAAAGCGGCAGTACGGAGATTACCGTTTTTGCTAACTCGTCTTTTCCTAAGCTGAATGTCGGAACAACTTCGTTGTCCATCAAAAAGAATACCGAATATGATATTGCGGCAGACTTAAGCTATAAAAATGTTCCCGTTTCCGCCGAAATCGGTATGTCGTCTTCCGATGATGCGATAGCGTCTGTTCAAGGGCTTCGTATCAAAGCGAATGAAACCGGAACATGTGTGATTACCGTCTCTGCAGTATATGCGGGCGAGATTTTGTCGCAGGATATAGATGTCGTTATCCGAGAAAACGAAAGCTTTATTCTTGAGGAAATAGGGTGTCCCGATTTGTATTTGTCCGATCCGGAAGGAAGCGGAACCTATCGTACGGAGATCGAATTAAAGCCGTTGGCGTTTGTTGATGAAACGGAAGTAACTTCTGCCGTCGTCGAATATTCGGCTGAGCCTGCAGATCTGGTCAGGATCGAAGAAAATGTGATAACTGGCGTGAAGGAGGGAAGCTCGGTTATAACCGCAAAATGGACTTCTCCGTCAGGAAATATCTATACGGCATCGGTTGAGGTAGAAGTCAAAAAACCCGTGATTAGGACCGATGAGACTCGTGATTTTTTGCATAGTTCGGTTACGACGCTGGATCTGAGTAATATCGATTTTATAGAAAATATATCCGCCGAACTTTATAATAACGATACATTGCTTACCGCTTCCGATAATGGTATTTTTACGTTCGATTGCAATAAGGCAGAGGTGGGAGAATCATATTTATATGTAAAAACAAATACGTTTATCTACGAACTGCCTGCGGTATTTTATACGCACAAAATCACTACAAAAGACGAGTGGATCGACTATACGAAAAACGGATTTAAAGGCGGTAAAGATGCTGCTCCGACAGCAGAAAAACTACGGGACGGATACATTATTCTTGCCGACAATATCGATATGAACGGCGAGGTATTTGCGCTGAATACCTTTGACAGCGGTAAATATCAGAATGCAAACGAAGCGGAAGCTGCGAAAGATCGTTTCTACGGCGTATTCGACGGAAGAGGACACACGATTTATAACGTCAAAATAGGCCGTCAGGGATTTTTTGGCTGCGTTGCACCGGAATCTGTTATTAAGAACGTGGCGTTTGCGGATGTGTGTATCGCCGAGGAGGTAAATTGGTTCATAGGCGTTTTTTCACATTTTATGTACGGCACCGTCGATAACTGTTACGTAGAACTCAATTACATGCCCGACATCAAAGGCGTGGGCGGCATTACGCGATATCTTTATGGTACAATAGAAAACAGCGTCGTTTTTATAAAACAGGATGATAAAAGCAGTAACGCGGATACGCACGGTGCGCTTTGCGAGGAAGTTCGTCAAAATGGACGTATCGCCAACAGTTACGCGGTTGCCGAGGGCGAAATGAAACTAAACGTTAAGGGAAACAGCGGAAGCGGTGCTTTGTTTGACGGTTTTCAGGCTTTGAGCAATAACGCGGATACTTCGGGATTCAACTCGTCATATTGGAAAAAAAGCAATTTTACGTTAACGTTTTACAGCCGTTACGAAATGGCTGCAGAGTCGGCGAAAAAGCAGGCTGACGTTCTTTCCCGCGTGTACGAAGGTGTTCCGCTTTCTATAAATACGAACGATTTTTCCTATCGGGCGGAAGGCAATGCTGCGCGCTATTTGACGTTTTCCGATAATTGTTTGACAGTAAAAGGTCTGGCAGAAGGAGAAATTTTTGTCATAACCGTACATGTAAGTTTGAAAATAAACATGTCTGAAACCTATATTTCGGATGATTTCATAGTCGTGAAACCAAAAGAAATAAAAAATCAGGAAGTTGACCTTCACAGGACTTCGGATAAAATTATTTTCGAAGATTCTGAATTAGCGCAGACGGTAAAAAAAGTCGAGTTGAACGGCGTTTCTGAAATCCCTGCAATCGGCGGAGACGGTGTTTTAACGGTAAATACTGCGG
>CASETU010000198.1 GCA_949290895.1 uncultured Bacillota bacterium | reverse complement strand
TAAAAAACGCATTTGCGTTACGCCAGTGAATAAGGGCTATGCCCGAAAAATAAAAACCACGTGCTTTGCACGTGGATGATTATTTTTTCGGATTGCGTCGTCTTTTTATTTTTAAAGTTTTTCTATGCGGGGCGTGTGCCGTTTGTTTTCCGTTTTTTTCCTTTGCGTCCTTTTCCGCGCGAGTCCTTTACTTTTTGCCTCTCTTATGGTAAAATAATAAATAATTCGCTTTAAAAAACACAAAATAGTAAAAAGGTCGGAGAAAAAATGATAGACAAACGCACGGGAGAACTTCTCAATCTGCTCAACGGATACTGCGCGGGCGGTTCATATAAAATCCTTTCCGTGGGCGAGCTTTTGGCGGGACTTCCCAAAAAACTCGGCATGGACGAGGACGCGCTCCGCGAAAGTTTGAAGGCGCTGCAGGAGCGCGAGTATATCCGCGTCAAGTACGAGGACGAAACGGAATTTTGCCTATGCACCCTGCCGAAGGGCAGATTTTTATACGAAAACAAGGAAGAAGCGCGGGAAGAAAAGGTAAAGTCGCGGCGCAGTTATTTCGCGTCCGCGTTTTTCGGCGCGTTCTTCGGCAGCGCGGCGGCTATCGCCCTCGCCGCGGTCATATTTTTGTTGTGTTTCTGAGGGGAGAAAACCATGCTGACGAAAAACGAAGATAAAATCATGTTCGCCGTATATTCAGCCTGCAAGGAAAAGTCCTGCGCGCTTTTAAGCCCCGACGATATTTTGTCCATGGCGGGCGTGCGGGGCGCCGTTTCCTACGAGGCGCTCGATAAAATTCTGGAAGAGCTGGAATACGACGATTATTTCGACCTTGTGCTTTCCGACCGCAGGGGCGAAAAGGTCTACTGCATCACTCTGCACGAAAAGGGGCAGGGCTATAAGCGGCAGAAGACCATCGTCAAACGAAATCTCGAATTCAAGCTTGCCATCGCCGTCGGCGGCGCGCTGGTCAGTTTCGTCATCGGCATGATTTTAAAGGCGATTTTCACCTGACTTTTTCATTAAGGCAAACATTTGTTTGACATTGTGCGCCTGCGGTGATACAATAAAGGAGCTTATGGAAGAGAGAAAGTTTATTTTACATTCCGAATATCAGCCGACGGGGGACCAACCGCAGGCCATCGAAAAGCTGACCGAAGGCATTTTGGACGGGCTGGACACGCAGGTGCTTTTGGGCGTTACGGGCAGCGGCAAGACCTTTACGATGGCGAACGTCATCAAAAACATCAACCGTCCGACGCTGATCATCGCGCACAACAAGACGCTGGCGGCGCAGCTTTGCAACGAGTTCCGCGAATTTTTCCCCGAAAACAGGGTGGAATATTTCGTTTCGTACTATGATTATTACCAGCCGGAATCTTATATTCCGTCTACCGACACCTATATCGAAAAGGATCTCGCCGTTAACGACGAGATAGACAAGCTCAGGAATTCCGCCACCTGTTCGCTGGCGGAGCGGAGCGATTGCATCGTCGTCGCGTCTGTGTCCTGCATATACGGTTTGGGCGCGCCGGAGGAATTTTTCCGCCTGGCGGTATCGATACGCGTCGGCGACGAGATTGAACCAGCCGAACTTATGCGGCGGCTCATCGCCATTCAGTATTCGAGAAAGGACGTGGACTTTTCCCGCTCGTCTTTCCGTGTGCGGGGAGATACCGTGGATATTTTTCCGTCATCTAATACGGAAATCGTCATTCGCGTGGAATTTTTCGGCGACACGGTGGACAGGATTTGCGAGACGGAATTCGTTTCCGGCAAGGTGGTTTCCGAACTGAAACACGCCGTTATTTTCCCCGCCAGCCATTACGTGGTGGCGCAGGAAAAGGCGAAAGCCGCGCTCACGCACATCGAGCGCGACCTTGAAGACGAAGTGCGCGCGTTCCGCGAAAGCGGCAAGCTTTTAGAGGCGCAGCGATTGCAGCAGCGCACCTCGTACGACATAGAGATGATCAACGAAATCGGTTTTTGCAAGGGCATCGAGAATTATTCCCGCTATTTTGACGGCAGGGAGATCGGAGAGCCGCCCTTCACGCTGATGGACTATTTCCCCGATAATTTTCTCGTCATGATAGACGAAAGCCACATGACCATACCGCAGATACGCGCGATGTATCACGGCGATTTGTCGCGGAAGAAAAACCTCGTCGACTACGGGTTCCGCCTGCGTTCGGCTTATGATAACCGCCCGTTGACGTTTGAGGAGTTCAACGCTAAACTGCCGCAGCTCATCTGCGTTTCGGCTACGCCCGCGGAGTACGAGCTGGGACGCGCGGGACAGGTTGTGGAACAGCTTATTCGTCCTACGGGTTTGCTCGATCCCACCGTGGAAGTGCGCCCGACCAAGGGGCAAATCGACGACGTTCTTGTGGAAATCCACAAGGAGGTCGCGGCGGGAGGCAGGGTGCTGATCACCACGCTCACCAAAAAGATGGCGGAAAGCCTGACGAAATATTTGAACGAAAACGGCGTGCGCGTGCGCTATATGCACAGCGACATCGACACGCTGGAGCGTATCGACATCATCACGGGTTTGCGGAACGGCGACTTCGACGTGCTGGTCGGCATCAACCTGCTCCGCGAGGGGTTGGACTTGCCCGAAGTGCGGTTGGTGGTCATTCTTGACGCCGATAAAGAAGGGTTTTTGCGCAGTGAAACGGCGTTTATCCAGACCATCGGCAGAGCGGCGCGAAACGCCGAAGGGCGTGTGATCATGTATGCCGACGTGATGACGGGCAGTATGAAGCGCGCCATCGACGAGACGGAGCGTAGAAGAAAAATTCAAAGCGAATATAACGCGGCGCACAACATCGTGCCGAAAACCATCATCAAAAAAGTCGTCAACACCATTGAAATCACGCATAAGGCGGACAGGACGAAGGACATCAAGATGAAGGATATCCCCGCGGAAATCGAAAAGCTGAAGGGATTAATGAAAGTCGCCTCTGCGCAACTCGATTTCGAGCAATGTATCGAGATACGTGAGACGATAGCGAAGCTGAAAGCGAAGATGCGCAAGGCGCAGGGATAATTTATAAAGTTTACTTATATGCCGCGGCGACTGCCGCGGCATAATTGAGAAAAGCGCTTGCAAACGCGAAAAGAGGTCAAAGACGGAAAAATGCAGCAGTATATTACGATAAAAGGCGCAAGGGAAAACAACTTAAAGAACATAAATTTACAGATACCGCGGGATAAGCTCGTGGTGTTTACGGGGCTTTCAGGCAGCGGCAAGTCGACGCTGGCATTCGAGACCATTTTCGCGGAAGGGCAAAGGCGGTATGTGGAAAGCCTTTCTTCTTACGCGCGGCAATTCCTCGGGCAGATGGAAAAGCCGGACGTGGACAGTATCGAGGGGCTTTCTCCCGCGATCTCCATCGACCAGAAGACGACTTCGCGCAATCCGCGTTCCACCGTGGGGACGGTAACGGAAATTTACGATTATTTCCGTTTGCTCTTCGCGCGGGCGGGCGTGCCGCACTGTCCGAACTGCGGCAAGGAAATCCGCCGTCAGACGGTGGACGACATCGTCGACCGCGTGACGGAAAGCGGCGAGGGAAGCAAGATCATCGTCAAAGCGCCCGTCGTTCGGGGCAGAAAGGGTGAATATTCCAAACAGCTTGAAGGCTACCGCAAGTCGGGCTACGTCCGCGTGGAGGTGGACGGCTCTATCTACGATTTGGGAGAGGACATCAAGCTCGATAAAAACATCAAGCACAACATCAGCGTCGTCATCGACAGGCTCATCGTCAAGGAAGGCGTCGTCAAGCGTTTGACCGACAGCGTGGAAAGCGCTCTGCGCCTCGCCGACGGGCTGGTGCAGGTGGAAATCAACGGCGAAAACGAACTGTTTTCCACAAATTACGCCTGCCCCGACTGCGGGATAAGCATCGAGGAGATCGAACCGCGGCTCTTTTCCTTCAACAATCCGTTCGGGGCGTGTCCCGTGTGCCACGGGTTGGGATTCAAGCAGGAAATCGACCCCGCGCTCATCTGCCGCGACCCCGAAAAGAGCCTGAGGCAAGGCGCGATGACTATTTCGGGGTGGAACCTCGATACGGGAAAGATGAGCGAAATGTATTTTTCCGCGTTGGCAAAGCATTACGGTTTTTCCCTTGATACGCCCGTAAAGGATTTGCCTGAAAACATCATCAACATTCTGCTGTACGGCAACGGCGGCGAAAAAATTCAGATGGAATATAAAACGCATACCTTTTCGGGCAGTTACAGCAGTTCTTGGGAGGGCATCATTCCCAACCTCAGCCGCCGCTACCGCGAGACGACCAGCGACTTTACGAAAATGGAAATCGAGCGGTACATGACCAGCATTCCCTGCGACGAATGCCATGGCAGAAGGCTTAAAAAGGAAGCGCTCGCCGTAACGGTCGGCGGAAAAAATATCGCGGAGCTTACCGAAATGTCGGTGGAAAAGCTCTATGCGTTTTTGGAAAATCTGACTTTCAATAAGACGGAAGCCCTTATCGCCGCGCCGATTTTAAAGGAAATCCGCGCGCGATTGCAGTTTCTCATTGACGTGGGGCTTTCCTATCTTACGCTGGCTCGGAGCGCCGGCTCGCTTTCCGGCGGGGAAGCGCAGCGTATCCGCCTCGCCACCCAGATCGGCAGCGGGCTGACGGGTGTCTTGTATATCCTCGACGAACCGAGTATCGGACTTCACCAGCGGGACAACGAAAAACTGCTCAATACCCTCAAGCATTTAAGGGATTTGGGCAACACGCTCATTGTCGTCGAGCACGACGAGGACACCATGCGGGCGGCGGACTTCATCGTCGATATCGGCAGGTTCGCGGGTGTGCACGGCGGCGAAGTCGTCGCCACGGGCACGGCGGAGGAAATCATGAAAAATCCGATGTCCATAACGGGAGATTTTCTCGCGGGCAGGCGCAAGATAGAAGTTCCCGCGGTGCGCAAGCAGCCCGACGGCAGGTGGCTCGAGGTCGTCGGCGCGCGGCAGAACAATTTGAAAAACATTTCGGTGAAATTTCCCGTGGGGCTCATCACGGCGGTCACGGGCGTTTCGGGCAGCGGGAAAAGTTCCCTCGTCAACGAGATCGTCTATCCCGAACTCGCCTCCCGTTTGAACGGCGCGAAACTCCGTCCCGGCGCGTTCGACAGGATAGAGGGCATGGAATATTTCGATAAGGTCATCGCAATCGATCAGTCGCCCATCGGCAGGACGCCGCGCAGCAACCCCGCCAC
>CASETU010000197.1 GCA_949290895.1 uncultured Bacillota bacterium | reverse complement strand
GGACGGGAACGGAAAAACGGAAACGCTGTATAAAGCGTATTTAAAACCGCGCGCGTGGAATAAAATCGAAATACTCGCGTCCAATGCGGACGTGCGGCTCTTGAATCGAAAAGATATTCGCGAAATTCGATTTACCGTGGAATCACTGATGAGCGAAGAAGACAATATGACGCTTTATTTCGATAATATTTTCTTATCGCAGAGGGGGGTATTATGAAAAAGTTTTTAGTATTCGCTTTGGCTTTGGTATTTATACTTTCTTCAGGCGCGTGCGCAGAGAAAAAGTCCGGGGACGATTTTCGGGGAATGTACGACGAAATTTACGACAGAAATTCCATTTTCGACTGGGAATTGAAGGACGGAATTCTTTACGATTTCGAGCAGGATAAAGATTTGTTCCGGACGATGACGGTGGAAAATTTTGAAGGCAGTATCGATTACAATACCGATGCGTCATATGTTTCCGCCGGTACGTCCAGTATGAAATGTTCCTTTACCAAAAGCACGCTCGATAGTTCCGAAACCGTAAAATTCAAATTTTCCACGGGAAAGAACGGACAGGACATTGCAAAGCTGACGAGCATAAACATGGATATTTATAACCCTAACGACTATAAACTTTCCGTAAAACCCGTAATTTCTTCCGCCTATGCGTCCTACTATTTTGACGAAAGCGACATTGCGGCGAAGGGAAAGACAACCGTCGAAATGGAACTTGACCGCGAACGCAAAAATTATCTCGGTACGATGGCGGGCTTTGAACTGGACGGCGTGGTGACGATAGAATATCGCATCACCGTTCCGAAAGGCGCGCAGGGAACAAAAACATTTTATTTCGATAACCTTTGCTATGTCGGCGGAGACGAATCTTACGTTGCGCCCGCCGCGCCGCAACCGTTTACGAGAGAGGCGGGCGAAGTAAACAACTTCAACGACGAAAACCGCTGTCGATTCGTGACGCCCGAATATGAAATCGGCATAGCCGGTTACGACAATCAGAATCAATATGTATCGGCGGATTTTGCCAACGAGATCAAACACGAAGGCGCGGGCAGTCTGAAATTTACGATAAAGGGATTGGAATTAGACGGCTATGACGCGGCGACGTACGGTTATCCCGCACTGTCCTTGCGCCGCGAAGAGCAGAGCGGTGCGACGAATCTTTCGCAGTATAATACGCTTTCTTTCTGGGTGTATTACGACGCAAAAGAGGGCAGCGGAGGCTTGCTCAAAAATCCCGATACCGTGAAATTCGTCTTTGAGTTCAGAAACAATTATTATCCGAACGGGCCCGAAATCGTTCCCGACTTAGTGATACCCAAACACCGTTGGGTTAATATACAAATTAACCTGGACGACAGCATTTTCGGATTGAGAGACTATACGACGGCATTGCGGTTCTGGACGTACGGATTCGGTACGGAACAGATGGACAGAACGATTTATTTTGACGATATTAGCCTTTCGGAAGATAGGATTCCCGAAAGCGAGCTGAACGGACAAAAATACGTTATGTATATGGAATAAAGGAGTAAAGAATGCTTAAAAAAATAATTACGTTGATATGTGCAGGTCTTTTAGCGCTTACGGCTTTTCCCGCCTGTAACGCGGGCGAAGTCGACGATTCGGAAGGTACGCTGAATATCTTCATGCTCGAAGGCGGTTTCGGTACGGATTTTATGGAAGAATGGATAAAAGCCTTTAAAGCCATCGAGGGAAACGAAGACATCGTCGTGGAGTATTATTACGACGTGGAGGCGAGCACGAAAGCGACCAATTATCTTGCGAATCCCAGCGAAAATCCGTACGATCTTTTCCTAACGGGCGGCATAGGATTTAAAACGCAGGCGGAGATCGGAAATCTCGTGGATATTTCCGATGTCTACGAAAACTTTGAAAACCCGTTGCGTGAAGAATTCGCCGAAGTGGGCAGCTATAACGGAAAATATTATATGGTTCCGTGGGCGAGCGGTCCATGCGGGCTGGTCTATAATACGGACCTTTTGCCCGAATCCCTCGTTCCGAACACCACCGACGAACTGATACAGCTTTGCAAAGACATCAAAGCCGGCAACGTGGAAACGGCGAAAGACGTTGCGCCTTTTGTATGGGCGGGCAAGAATGCGGGCGATTACTGGCAATATGTTACCGACGTATGGTGGGCACAGTATGAAGGCTTGGATAATTATTATAATTTCTGGTCTTTAAACAACAACGACCCCAACGGCTACACCGTTTACGGTCAGGAAGGGATTTTAAAAAGCTATGAAGTCCTGCAACAGTTGCTCAATAAGAGCAACGGCTACAGCTTGCATGGGAGCGATACGAAAGAACATACGCCCGCGCAGACAAACTTCATGCAGGGACAGGCGGTCATGATACCCGTCGGCGACTGGTTGGAAAACGAAATGAAGGAATCTTATTCCGACGTGACCAACTATAAACTGATGAAAACGCCCGTGATTTCCGCTATCGGAAAAGAACTCGAGCTTGCGGGCAGTGGAGCTGCGGACGCGCAGCACGACGAAAAGCTTTCGGAGATCGTCGGTATGGTCGACAGCGGAAAATCCGTAGCGGAGATAGCCGAAGCAACGAATATTGACGAGTCGAAAATAACCGTCGTTTATGAAGCGAGGAACATGATTACCAACATTGGTGCGAACCACCAGGCGTATATTCCCGCGCAATCCAACGCGATAGACGAGGCGAAAGCGTTTTTGACGTTTATGTCCAGCGAAGAAGCCAACCGTATTTTCAGAGAATACGCGCATGCGTCGCAGCCTTACGTATACGATACGCAATATACGGCAAAGACGCCTTATATGCAGAGTAAAGACGAAATTTCCGAAGAATGCGTGTTTTTAACCCCGTTATACGATAGTTCGTCGATCAGATACAAGGCCGGTCTTTCAAAATGGAACAAGATCAGCGATGTTGAAAAGCAGCTTTATAATTCCACTACGACGGCGCAGGCGTTTTATGAAGCGAACTATAACTTTTTTACTTCGGCAGGCGAAAATCGTTGGGACTATTATTATTCCAGGCGATAATCAAAGAGGGTACGTCGATACACTTTGAAATAAAAGCGGAGAAAATCATGAAAGAAAAAATGAAACCGTCCGAAAGAGTGATGGCGGTATTGCGAGGCGAAGAACCCGATTTTACTCCTTTTACGATTTACGAGATATTGATAAAAGAATCGCAGCGAAGCTCTCTTTATGAAAAAGGGCTTTGCATCGTAAATCGGGTATGCAGTTATGAAATCAAATATAATTGCAAGGTGGAGGAGTATACCGAACCCGCAGGGGAAAATACACAGAAGGTAACGCGGATATATAAGACGGACGCAGGGGATTTGCGTTCCGTCGCCATGTGCCGTCCCGATACGAGCTGGATGGTGGAATATCTCTTTAAAGATGAGTCCGATTATCCTAAGTTGATCAGCCTTGTGCGCGCGATGTCTCCGCGGGAAAATTACGGTGCAATCTTGTCGCTGCAAAGCGCTTTGAATCCGGATTATAACGTCATCAGGGATCAGATACCTTTGGAACCGCTTCAAAAAGTCATTCTGGAATTCATGGGTACGGAAACTTTTTGCTACGAATGGATGGATAACCGAGACGAAATTTTAAAATTATGCGAAGAAATTCGCATATTCAATCGCAAAGTGTATTCCATTGTCGCGCGTTCGCCGTTGTACTTTTGCAATTATGGCGGAAACGTGATGCCTGACGTTATCGGCGCAAAGACCTTTCGCGAGCTTTATATTCCCGATTATCTGGAGGCGGCGGAGCAAGTGCATCGGTTCGGAAAAAAGATCGGCTGCCATTTTGACAGCAACAATACGCTCATTCTTCCCGACTTTCAAAATACGGGACTCGACTACATCGAGGCATACGATCTCGGCATGAATCCGTCGCTTTCGGAATTTGCAAAGGTCTGCGATAAAACGGTGTGGCTCAATTTTCCGTCCGCATGGCAGGTTCATTCTCCGGAAGACATTTATCGGGAAACGGCGGAAATACTCTCGGAGGCAAAAGGCGTTTGTCCGCTAATTATGGGCATTACCGAGGACGTCGACGAGAAGCGCATTGTGGAAAACAGCGAACAGATACTGAGGGCAATTTCTGAGGTGAAAAGAAGATGATCAAGGCGAAAAAATTCAAATTGAAGTACAATATTAAAGATTATCTCTTTATTTTGTCGCTCATCATCATTCCTTTGATTCATTTTATCGTATTTTGGCTCTATGTAAATTTCGATTCCATTTTAATGGCGTTCAAAGGGCTGGGAGACGACGGGCAGGAATATTGGACTTTGAACAACTTTGCCACGCTCATAAAAGATTTTTTTCTGCCTGACAGCATCATTTGGGAAGCGACGATCAATACCTTATTGATATTTTTAACGGGCGTTTTTATCGCTACGCCTATATGTCTCGTCGCGGCGTTTTTCATGCTGAAAAGAATGCCTCTCGGCAATTTTTATAAAATTTTATTCTTTTTGCCTTCCATGATAAACATGGTGGCTTTTGTATACGTTTTTACGTATTTTATCGGCGTGGACGGACCGTTGGCGCGAATATGGGTGAATTTGGGATTTGAATTGGAAACGTTCCCCGTATTTTTGGGACAGGGATGGGCGATGCCGACGATTTTGTTTTACAATATCTGGTCGGGTCTCGGTTTTACCACTATCGTAACTTCCAGCAACATGAACAGAATCCCTACGGAATTATATGAGAGCGCGAAAATCGACGGCGCGGGATTCGTCTGTGAATTTTTCAGCATTACCATTCCTTTGATTTGGCCGACCATTTCCGCGATGATTGTTTTTAATATGGCGGGTATGTTCAGTTATCTCGGTCCCGTCATGCTGATGACGGAAGGTAGCTACAATACCAGCACCATCGGTTACTATATTTTCCAAAACGTGACGAGCGGCGACCCGAAACTGATGTATTATCCCGCAGCACTGGGCTTGTTCTTCACAATTATCGCCGCGCCCGTTATTTTGCTGACGAGAAAGGGCCTTAACAGTTTTTGGCAGGACGTAACATTTTAAGGACGGGAGAGAACCATGGAAAAAAACATTCATAACATCAAAACTCTGCGTCAGAAGGTTTTCGTCTGGATCGCCTTTGCTTTGTTTACGTTGTATGCTATCAGTCTTGTCGTACCTTTTTTATGTGTGTTCGTAAATTCTTTTAAGTTGGAACGAGACTTTGCATCGAATCCTTTAAATTTTCCCGAAACGTGGCATTTTGAAAACTACGTCAAGGCGTTTACCGAACTGAAAATCGGCAACACGAATCTTATCGGTATGTTCGGTAATTCCGTTTTGCTCACGGTCATCGTGACCATACCGTCTATCCTTTTTCCGTGCTTTACGGCATACGTGGTGGCGAAGTTTCCCTGCCGCCTTACAAAACCGATTTTCTACATGGCGCTTTTTATGCAGCTCATTCCAATCGTAGGGTCTTTCCCCGCGTTTTACAGATTGGTCGTGACGCTGAGAATCAAAAACAATTTTGCGCTGATTTGGATATTGTACGCCAGCGGTACGGGACTGAACTTTTTCTTGTTTCATTCCTTTTTTCAAGGGCTCAGCTGGAGTTATGCCGAGGCTGCAAAAGTCGACGGCGCGGGGAATTACCGCGTATTGTTTCAAATCATGCTCCCGCAGGCAAAGGCGGTGCTTACGGCGCTCGCCATAACTTCGCTTATCGGGAACTGGAACGATTATATGCTGCCGTTTTTGTACATGGACAAACATCCTACCATCGCGCTGGGCATTTATCAGTACAAATTGTTGCAGACGTATCGGGCAAACCGTCCTATGCTTTTTTGCGGTATCATTTTATCCATTGTGCCCGTGCTCGTCTTGTTTGCGGCTTTTAGTAAAACCATTATGGAAAACACTTCTGTGGGGGGCTTGAAAGGTTGAAAAATACTTTTAAATTTATGCCCAGGGTCACTATCGTCCCGGGCGTATGCGAAAAAGAAAGGATCGACGATCTGGTAAAATATTGTCGTCAATATAAGTATGACGACGTCATGTTTTTTCTGAATGCGGAGGACTTAAACGACGGACATATCGAATTAAATGCGCTCGAACCTTATCTTCAAGTTATTTTAAAGGCAAAGTCTGCATTGAAAAAAGCGGGGATAAAAACTTCTCTAAATCCGTGGAATACTTTGCTCGGCTGCGAACGCGGCAGAACGTTAAAACCTGGACAGAACTTTGCTACGATGGTGGATATCGACGGAAATCACGGCGCGGTAACGCCGTGCCCATTGTCAAAGCCGTGGCGTGAGTATGTTCTGGAATATTATTTGAAGATGATAGAATATATCCGTCCGGAAATCATCTGGATAGAAGACGATTTCCGTATGCACAACCACAGCCCTTTGCATTGGGGCGGTTGTTTTTGCGAAGAGCACATGAAACTTTATTCTCGCGCGGCGCAAAAAAAGCTGACGCGCGAAGAATTGGTAAAAGGGATGGCTGACGGTGCGGAGAATAATCTTTATCGCAAAGCGTATTATTCTGTTACGCGCGAAGTCATGAATGAGCTTGCGGAATTTTTGGGAAACGGTATACACGCCCGATTTCCGGAGCAGAAAATCGGCTTGATGACGTCCGATCCGAAAATGCATTCCGTCGAGGGCAGGGATTGGCACGGAATCTTATACGCGCTGGCTGGTTCGCAAACGCCGACAGACCGCATACATCTGCCGTGCTACAGACAGTGCACCGCGCAGGATTATTGCTGGGGATTTAACGACGTCAGCATGCAGACGCGCGCCCTTATCCCCGAAGATACGTGCGTTTTGCCGGAGATAGAATGCGCGATGTTTTCCAACTATACGAAATCGAAGAACTTCGTTCGTTTTCAGGCGGAAAGCTGTTTAAGCCTGTGTCCGCAGGGTGTGACGCTGGACTTGGATTGTTTTTCAGGCAACGGAATCGTTTCGGAATACGGGTACGGCGACAAGCTGGCAAAGATAAAGGACTATCTGAGTGAATTTGTAAATTTAAACGTGCCGTTTTCGGCGATGCGCGGGGTCGTAATCCCCGTCAGGGAGGATGCGTTTTTATTTGCCGAACCTAAAAAAGAACTCGGCGAAGTTCGTATCAACGAAAACTGGTGGGCATCGCATTTGGCGTCGCTCGGAATAAGTTATCGTTATTCAAAAGAGAAAAGCTTTCAAAATGAGCTTGTCGCGATTTCCGGCGAATACCTGAACGGATTAAGCGATGCGGAAATCGTTTCGCTCTTTGAAAACAACTGTATCCTTTTGGAAGGATACAGTGTGGAAATTCTTTTTGAAAGAAATTTAAATTATCTTATCGGTGCAAAATCCTGTAAGCGTCTCGACGGCGAGAAAGGCGATTATTCTTTCGAGGAGGCGGCGGAAGGAAAAGAGTATCTGAAGATGAAACGAGCCAGGGCGTCTGCACTGGTCACTTGCCCGCCTTTTTTGAATATCGAATACGAGCGTCTGCCCGAAAATGTTTACTCTCGTATGTTCGATTATCGCCAAAGAGAAGTCGGTTTGTGCGAAGTAAACACGAAAAATGCGTTTATTTTGCCGTTTTGTTGCGAAACAAAGCATTTCGGTTTGTTGAACAATATGCGCGGCGAGATTTTAAAAGAATATCTTTACTCGATTTCATTGAAAAAATACGGCATAGTCTATAACGATTCGCCTTATGTTTCGACGTATTATTATGAGGGAAAAGATACCGACGTTCTGCTGTTTGTCAATTTTTCCGACGACGATGCGCAGCCGCTTGCGGTTTGCGGGCTGAAGGAATATCGGAAAGTTTCTTATCTCGACAGAGAAAGCGCGAAATGGCGGACAATGAAATTGTGCGCCTGCGGCGGGAAAACGTTTCTCGATCGCCGCGTGGGCGCGATGCAGACTTTGATTTTAAAGCTGGAGAAATAAAGCATGCGTTGTGTAAAGTTGTTTCTTCCTTCGCGTGATAAAATCAATGAATTTATTGATTTTTTAAAGTTTTGCGCGGCAAACGATATCGATACCGTCATGTTGGAGATCGGCGGCGCGATGGAATTTTTTCGGCACCCCGAAATCAATCGCGCTTGGGAAGAATACGCGCGGCCATTGTGCAAAGACCCCGACGCGTCGTTTCGCCTGCAATATTCCAACAATTTTCCCAAAAATTCCGTCCATTGCGAGAACGGTGGGGGAAGTTTTCTTAAACAGGAGGAAGTCAAATATATCGCGTCGTGTTGCGCAAAAAACAATCTTCGCGTCATTCCGGAAGTTCCGTCTTTGACGCATTGCGATTATCTGCTTTGCGCGCACAAGGAACTTGCGGAACGGAAAGATGACGCTTTTCCCGATCATTATTGTCCGTCGGACGAGCGGGTCTATCGTTTGCTTTTCGACGTGCTCGAAGAGGTGATAGACGTTTTTCGTCCCGAAATCGTGAATGTCGGGCATGACGAGCTGTATTCTGTTGGCGTTTGCCCGCGTTGTATTAACAAAAACGCGGAAGACATCTATGTCGAAGATATCGTAAAGATATATTCTTTTTTGAAAGAGAAAAATATCCGTACGGCAATGTGGGCGGATAAGCTTTTATGCAGTCGGGACAAGACGGGCCACCCTTACGGCGGAAACGAATTGAAAATGGTTTATACGCCCGAAGAAGGGGGTGGAACGGTGATTGTTCCCGCCGTTTATCGTGCGGTTTACAGACTCCCGCGCGATATTTTGCTTT
>CASETU010000196.1 GCA_949290895.1 uncultured Bacillota bacterium | reverse complement strand
TTTTTTCGAATATTTCAGGCTTTGCCGCATCATATAAATTGACAAGAGTATTCAAAATGACTTTAATTTTCTCTTTGGATTCGTCCTATGCAATAATGGTATTGTAAGCTTCTCTTAATTTATCTAATCTGTCAAGTGTGTTTTATGTGTTCATAGCATTTATCCCATAAATACACTATTTCCTTTGGGAGAATCGTAAAGTCTTATCATTGATGATCTTTTTGAATATTTCTGTCAAGCTATAGTAATCTAACGGAATTTTTGTGGAAATTTTTTTCGCTTCTTCTACACTCAAAAACAAGCAATTTTATTCTTTCTGCTATCTTTTTGTGAAATTATAAACTATACAACGTTGAGGTTCTTTTAAAGTATGAAACTCTTTAAAAATTCCCACGTAAATATTTTCATGCGACTTTCGGGGTTCAGAAAACCGCACAACTATTTCGATTTTTTATTTTTTCAATAATCGACAGAGATAATATGCCGGCAATGCCGACCAGCCGTGGCAAAGACTTCCTACGCCGCCAAAATCCGCAGCCCCTTTTTCCGTTTCCCAAAACGTTGTTGCACCTTGGCTCAACATATTTTCGTATTTCGTTCTGATATCCTCCAAAATAAATTCTCTGTATTTCTCGTCTGTTTTTAAAAGAGCGTCGTAAAAAAATCCGTTTGTCGATAACGTTGCCGGAATTACCTCTATGCGGTTAAGCATATTTTCGGCTACCCTTTCATCCAGTTCTACGTTGATTTCGGCTAAAATTGCAATCGCGTTTCCGAATCGTGAAAAACGTGAATCCAAGTCGCCGAGTCGATACAACCCACTTTTCGTATCGTAAAATTTATCAAACACACACTTTTTCATCGCCGATAAATCCGTACTCTCGCCAAACAATAAATCGCAGTATTTTCGTGCGAGAATGTACGCGCAATTGAGTATCAGATTGTACTCTTTTACATATTCATCGGTTGCCTTTCTTCCCGTTTCCGTGCAATGATTACTTCCTTCCGACCACTCGTAAAAATTCCAAAACGGATACGGAAAATTCGGAAGCAATCCGCTCTCGTCGATTCGTTCTTCCACGGCGCGTATAATTCCTCTGATTATGCTTTCAACCTCTTTTAAAATGCTCCCGTCGCCCGAATGTTGCATGTACTCGTACACCGTGAGCGGATAGCAAAGCGAGAAAAACGGAATCGGAAAATTGATTCCCGCCGGGAAACACAAATCGAGAAGTCCGTACTTGTTTACCCCCTTGCTCATCAGCACAACATTCTCGCGCGCGAACGCATAGTCTTTAAATGCCGCATACCCCGCCAACATCTGATTTCTGCCGTCAAGCACATACAGTGCCTGCTCCCGCCAAGGACCGTCTTCGTAATGCTCGTGCATACAACAAATCAGCGTATGCACGCATACGTCGTAAATCTTGCTATACACAGAATCGGAAAAATTTACGGCGCGCCGCACCACAGGCAACACCACGGGACGAATACCGAGATAGCGGATTTTTATTTCCTTAGTAAAAATTTCGAGATAACGTCCCGCAACGCGACGAAACGTACCGGTAAACTGATTTTTACCCCTTTTACCCGCGTATTCCACACTGAAATCTTTATCTTCGATTTTGCGGATAAGATGTCCGTTTCTAATATGTTCTCCGAATACGATTTCAAGTCTCTGCGCTTTAAAAAAATCCGCGTCGATTTCGACAAAACCAACGTATTCACGTTTTAAATCTATAATATAGCCCTTTTCGGTTTCAATCAACCGATATGGCACGCGGCGCAACATTCTGAGATTTTTATGCTTTCTTACCGCAATTTTCGCCAAGCCGTATTCCCGCGCGTTTTTAAATTGCTTTACATTCGACTTTGTCGCATCATAAAAATAGCTTAACCCCAACTGATATGTAATTTGCTTGCAATATCCGTTTTTATAATTGACGTTTCTGCGCGCAAGCACGGAAGAATCGGAAGTGCTTACGATCTTTTTCCCCGCATACATGTTGAATGCCAGAAATGCGTCGGCGTTTAGGTACGTCTGCGAATCAACGCCCTCATGCCATACGGAAATCAAAAGCTCATTTTCTCCCGTGCGCACAAATTTCGAAAGATCGAACGAATAATACGTTTTATAATACGGATAATCGGTACATGCGGCAAATCCCGCAAGTACACCGTTTACATATAACGTAAATGCGCCGTCTGCCGAAACGTCGATTTTCGTTTTTTCTTTTTTTTGAATATCGAAAGTGCTTTTAAAATCGACGTAAACGTCTTTCGCACGCACGTTCCCAAACCAGATTTTTTTCGCCGACAACATAATTTTCAACCTCTTTTTTCGGCAAGCCCCTTGTTTGAGCTATCGCAGCGTACTTCGTTCCTGCTGCGCGGTGCTTGCTTTTTTACTTTTTACAAAAGCCGTATAACGGCGACAAATCGGCGTTTTCGCCTTTGAAATATCGATAAAGCGCAACGGCGATCGGCTTCGGCTCGCCGGCACAATCGGCATTTTCGTCGTACACACTTCTGAACAAACCGAAATTATCTTCAAACGTACTCATTTTTGCCGTGCCCGTAAGGTTAGTAAAACGGAATACAAATACAGTCTCCACAAACGGCAATTCTTTTTTTACGTAATCGAACGTTTTCACGATATTTTCCGCGTTTACGCTTTCCATTTCTTCCGAGCCGAGATCGGTGAACCCCATTTCGGTAAACCACACTTTTTTATGCCCGTCGCCGTATTTTTCAGCCACAGCGAAGATATCTTTCTGCAATTTTACCCAGCTTTCGTCTATCGCTTCCACGCCCAAACCGCCGAGAAGATACGGATGCCAATTCAGAATGGTAAAATAACTGTCGGTACGCGTATCGGCGAACGATTTACCCGTAGGAAGAGTTTTCGATGCAATCGCCGAATAGATCAGATCGAGATAATCCGCTGTGGATGAATAGCCGCACAATCCGGGCAGAAGTACCTGATTTTTTTCGTCGACCGCTTTCACCGCTTCGGTGACGTAGTAGCACATATCCGCCACGATGTGCGCGTTGTCCGAATCGGAAAACAGATAATCGGCGTTGTCGCCGTTATCTCGCCCCGCCCAATTATAGCCGTTTTTGCAGAGATTTTGTCCGTTTAAAAGATCCGGCTCGTTCGTAGGCTCAAAATAAGAAATTTCGGGAAATTCTTCGGCTAAAATTTTAAAACATTTGCCGAAAAGCGTAAGAAATTCTTCATACTCGTCACGCTGAGAATACGGATCGGGTACGGCGTTTTTTGTGGTGACGCCATACTTGTAAGGGTAAAGATAATTCGAAGTCATACAAATAAAGCGTTCCACGCCGGAGGCTTTCAATTTTGAAATCAGCGCGTGAAATTTATCCGCCGCTTCCCGATTGATTGCAGGCTCGTTTTCGGGCGTTACGTATAAAATCCGATTAAAATGCATCCACAAGCGGAAAGATTTGCCGCCGTATATCTCTACCGCCTTCGCGAGAAAATCCGAAGTGAGCGAAGCATCTACTTCGGTGTTTATATCATAGCAACCGTCTACAAAGCCGAGCAGATATTCGTTGTTTCTTCTCTCTTTTTTACAAGAAGCAAAAGGCAAAACGCACAAAAGCGCGGTGAAACCGGAAAGCAAAAATGCCGTTATTCTTTTCATCTTTTCTTCCTCCCGATCGCCACAATCGCTGCGGCTATGCCGCTGCCCGAGAGCAGTACGCCGCCCGCAATCGCAAGCACGATTTTCCAAGCATCCGATTTTTTCGATGCGGCTTCAATCACCATCTCTTTCACAATCCACGGATTTCCGTTATCGGGATCGGTTTCGAAATCGGCGCGCGCGGCTTTGTATTTCTTCG
>CASETU010000195.1 GCA_949290895.1 uncultured Bacillota bacterium | reverse complement strand
TTCTTAATATCAGTGTTAATAACGGCGATATAAATATTTCTTTCACGGCATAAAAAAAGCGTCGGAAAAATTCCGACGCTTTGCGTTTGTTTTCAGGTTACGGGAACGTACATGACCGTTGCGGAAGTCGTCATCATGATGAAGATGAGACAGCAAACGATCGCGCCCAGCCATATCTTACCCGTTCTGTTAAAGAAGAATCTCTGATAGATCGGCAAAATGAACATCATCGGGATCAGGCTGAAAAGGATATTGACGTACAGCCAGTCGGTGGAAGTTCCCGTATAGGCGATGGTACCCGTCGCGGCGAAAACCGAATACTGAATGATCATGATGGCGATCAGTCCTATGGAGTTGCCGAGGCAGGAAATAAACGTGCTTTTGAATTCGCTCCAGCCTTCTACGCGGTTGGTGATATTCACCCTGATGGAATTGCCGATGTAGAAGAGGAAGAAGAAAGGCAGATACATGAGTATCACGACCAACCAATTCGTGTTCGTCAGCGGGTGCGCCGAAATGAACAGGAAGCGGAAGTCCACGTGGAACAGATGGAAACACACATAATCGAGCGCGTAGAATATCGCAAAGATCGTCAGCGCGAGGAAGATGACCTTCAAAAGCTCGGGAATGCGTATCGCCGCGCCTTCGAGCTGCGGGTGCTTTTTAAGAGGCAGATCGCTCTTGACGGCAACTGCGGAATAAGCATTTGTCTGCGTGTCCGCAGTGCAGGTATCGCATTGTTTAACCTCGGCAGCCGCGGCAGAGGCGAGGGCTTTCTTTTCTTTGGCGCGTCTCGCTCCGTAGCGGATAAAGTAAATGACGAAGAATAAAAAGAGCGAAATACAGCCGTTGATCGCCGCCCAGACCATGGTCGCGTTGGTCATACGCTGGGGGAAGAACCAGGTTTGCGTGCCGCTTTGTGCCGTTGCAAACCATTGTTGCGCCCAGTGCGCGGTGGGAATATACAAAAGGCACGCGCAAACCGCGCCGACGGCAAACGTCATCCAGAATACCAGATGATTGCCCACGCCTTTTAAGCGGGGAGATTTTTCGGGCAGTTTGTGCACCAGGCTCTTGAAAGGTGCGGTGCGCAGGAGAAGCGCGCCGACTGCGGGGAAGAACACGAACGCCGCGATGAGCATGAAACCTTGGAACATTTCTTTATAAATCCACGTCTGGTTCATGTAGGACATATCCGACTGCAAATCGAACGCGATGTCGAAAAATTCCAAAGAACTTGCCAGCGCGTTCATGTCGTAAGGCTGAAGCGCGTGCAGGGTATGCTCGTTGTACAAAACCACCATGGAGCTGTTTTTGGGCGAACCGTATATCTGACCGATTTCGGCTTCTTCCACTTCTTCTTCGCCGTTGTATTTCAAACTGGCGTTGACGAGAGCCAGCGTTTCCGGCGCATAGCGCAGATCGGCGGGATTGTGTTCTCCGCCCGCGCCCTCGTTTCTGAAAGAACCTTCGTCGTAGAGGGCATAGCCCGCGCCTACGTTGGTAAAGCCCATCACCGTTTGGCAGTCCTCTTCGTTAAAGCTCATCACGTAACCCGAAACGAAGACGGAATGTACTTTGCTGACGCCCGTTTCGGCGGCTTGTTTCGCAAAGTAAACGGCGGCTTTGAACGCCGCGTTCCCGCCTGCGGAATGTCCCGCAACGCCGATGCGCGTTTTGTCCACGTAATTCATGTTGTCGGTGTCGTAAACGTAATCGACCACGGCAAACGCGCCGTAACCTTCCGTCGTTGCCGCCTGTCCCGAATAGCTTGCGGAAGAATCGCCTTGCGCAGAGGGGTCGATGCAGATGACCACGTTGCCGCGCCTTGCGTATTCCAACGCCATTGAAGTCTGCGTTTCCTTTGTCCTTTGGAAACCTGGAACGACGATGATGCAAGGAGCTTTGTTATCTTCCGTCGCGCTGGTCGGCTTATAGAGGTCCGCCGCAACGTATTGCCCGTTCTGCACGGGGAAAGTGACGGAAATGATGTCTATTTTGCCCCAGTCGTGCAGAAAACAGCTTGCGAAAATCGCGCTGAACAGTATCACGAACACCGATACGAACAAGCACATTTTCGCTTTGTCTTTGAACCACGGTTTTTTCGTTCCCGCCGAAGTCGCTAAGTCGGGAGCGCTTTTTTTCGTTGCTCTCATAAAATGCAAGTTCTCCTTTTTGAACTGTTTAAGCATAAGTAATTATAAAACAAAACAAGTAAAAAATCAATAGTTAAACGAATTTTTTCACAAAAAAAGTTGACGTAAAAAAAAGACTTTTATATATAAAAGTCTGATAAAAAAAAGGTTTTTTATGCTTGAAAAAGCCGTTTGGACTTTCAAAAAAACAAATTGTTATGAAAAATTTCAAAAAAACTTGACGAAAATTAGAAAAGCTCTTGAAATCAAAGCGCAAAAGTGTTATAATATCTATCGCCGAAAAAGGGAAGTCCCTTTTTGCGTATTACGCGGCTGTAATACGCAAAGATTTTGGCGGAAAAACAAAAAAAGGAACAAGAAACATGAAGAAAAGAAAGTTTTTGATCGGGCTTTTTGGTTTGATTCTGGCAGTTTCCTTGGTGGGGTTAGCCGCGTGCAACACCGCAAAAACCGTGTTTACGGTATCGTTCGAGCCGAATAACGGCACGACGATGGAGAGTATAGAAGTCATTAAAGGACGGAAGATAGAAGGCGTGGAAGATCCCGCTAAAGATGGCTCCGTCTTTATGGGCTGGTATGAAATGGAGGACTTTTCCGGTTCCGCATGGGAAATGGATAAGGATATCGTCGTGCGCGATACGACGCTTTACGCAAAGTGGCTGGAAGTTACCGATTATCCTTCCTCGCTTGCGATGAAGGACGAACCGTTTACCAGCTCCGTCACCTGGGTGCAGAACGAAAACACGTTCAATGCCGATTCTTTGAAAGTGACCGTAAAGAATTCTTCGGGCGAGCGCGAGCTTTCCGGAAGCGCTACGGTGGAAGAAGGATATATCGTCACATTTGTTCCTTCCGAGGAAGTGGCGGGCGGCGTTTACGAAGTGACGGTCGTTACCGATAAGGGTACGGCTACCGCGCAGGATTGTTATTTCCAGGGAACGGGCAGTTCGTCGAATCCTTATCTCGTGGTGAAAAACAGCGATCTTTTATCCGTTGTGACGACGAAAAAGACGGTTCTTTCCCATTATAAACTCGTTGCAGACCTCACCGTCAGCTTGACGTATAACGACGTAGCGGGCACGGTGCTTGCAGGGGAATTCGACGGCAATAACCGTACGGTGACCATGCAGGGGTGCGCGACCGCGCTGTTCGATTCCAACGAGGGCACTATCAAAAATCTGAATATCACGGGCACTATCAGTTCCACCACCAACGCCAACATCGGTTCGGTGGCGAACAGGAACAGCGGTCTCGTGGAATATTGCGCCACGATGACGAGGGAGGACAGCTTCAGTTCCACGGCGGGCGTTGTGGGCGACATTTCCACGCTTTCCGAAGGCGGACTCGGCGGTATCGTCGGGTTCAACGAAAAGGGCGGCGTGGTGCGCAATTGTACAAATAATGCACGCGTTTCCGCGAATATCGGCGGCGGCGGTATCGTCGGCGTCAATTACGGAACAGTGGAAAATTGCACCAACTACGGCAGGATCGGCGCTGGTAACAACCTCGCCAGCGGTAAGGGCGCGGCAAAGGCTGCTTACAGTTATGCGGGCGGTGTGGTCGGCGTCAATTACGGCACCGTTTCGCAGTGCGCTACGTCCGCTCTTTCGGGCGCGGCTTATGCCGGCAACGTCTTTGCACAAAGAAACGCGAAGGGCGGAGACGATAACGGCAACAATTATCTCGGCGGCATCGTCGGGCTCAACGAAAAGGGTGCGGTGGTGACGGAAACCGTCAATGTTGCAAAAAACATGAACGGCGATAACTACGTCGGCGGCATTGCGGGGCAGAATAAGGGAATTATAACTTATTCCTACGCGACGAGTGAGGTCGGCGGCAGAACGTACATCGGCGGTATCGCAGGCAGCAATACGGGCAAGATCGAATATTGCTGGACTTCGTCGGCTTTCAATTCCAATACGGGATCGAGCACGAGCGAATTTAACCGCGCGGATACCGACAGTTTTTATGCTGTTTCCGACGGCACGATAAATAATTGCGTGTACATGACGGAAACCGACGGAACCCTGCCTTCGGGCACGGGCAACGAGGCGGGTACGCAAACCACTATGGCGGCAAAGGACGCCGCTTCGGGCAAATGGGTGGAAAAGGACGGCTTGGCGGAACTCGACTGGCGTACGAAGGAAACGGTCAAAATCACGTTTGTCATCAACGGCGACGAGCAGGTGATTTCCGTCGTCAAGGGCGAAAGCGTGAAAGCGCCGAGCGTCACGGCCCCCGAGGGCAGCGTGTTCGTGGAATGGAGGACGGACCTCGATAACCCCGAAAGCGTATGGGAAGACGGCAGCAGCGCTGCAATGAACCTTACCGTTTACGCTTACTTTATGAAAGTTCAGCCGTATGTCGTAAAATTTGATGCAAACGGCGGTGAGGGCACGATGGAAGACCAGTCTTTCGGCGCTACGGAAGAAAAGGCGCTTGCGCTCAACGCGTTTACGAAAGCGGGATATACTTTCTTTGCTTGGGAATATAACGGCGAATATTATCAGGACGGGCAGGTCGTCAGCATGCTTTCGCCCACGGGTGAAGACGTCGTCATGAAAGCCGTTTGGGTGGAAGTGAGCGATGTCGAATACGTTCCCAACGGTGATTTTTCCGAAAGTACGGAGTTTACCGAAGATGCGGGCAGCGAGGGCAAACGCTTTGTCGGCGGCGACTGGCTGATTTATACGAATGCGAAAAACACTTCCGTTAACTCCGTCAGCACGGCGGACGGTACGCTCACCTACAATGCAACCTTGACGACAGGTTCTTCTTCGGCTAATTTCTACGTTGCCGTGAAACTCGACGTCGACAAGATCAATGCGGGCGACCGTTTCGTCATTTCCTTTGACGCTATGGTCGACAGTGCGGACTTCACTTATGTGGGCGCGTATATCCGCTTCAGGGAAGACGCGACTTCGACGACGAAGTTTGACGGGAATATTACCGAATTGACGGCGTTTACGCTCGGCACGGAGATGAATCATTATTCCTTTATTGCGGAAGCGACGGAAGAAAACGTTGCGGAAGCGGGCGCCGCTCAGGGATATTATCTCGTTATCGCTTTGGCGAATAAGGAGGCTGCAGGTTCGCCCACATTCACGTTGGATAACGTAAGCGTGAAGCCGTATGCGGGCGAAAGCGCGCAAGCTTCTGTTTCGGCAAACGGCGTTACGCTCTTTGTCAAGAAGGACAAGGAATAAGCGAAAAGATAATTTCTGCCCCGAAAACCGAATTTTCGGTTTTCGGGGCGCTTTTTAAAAGGAGCAAAACATGAGAAAAATCGCGTATACGTTGATTTGTGTTTTTTGCGCGCTCTTTGCGCTGTCCGGTTGCGGCGGACAAACGGAAAAATCAAAAACGCTGCAGGGCGACGCGCTTGTCGGTGAATACGTCAAGCCGCTCGGCAGAACAGAGCTGAAAAACGGACTTTTGTATGCGTATAATACGGGAACGGGGTTCGAGGTGAGCTTTTACGGCACGCGGCTCAATGCGGAATTCGTGTGCAGCAATACCGAAAGCGAAGATACCAGACCTTATTATCAGGTATTTACCGACGGCGAAATTTCTCCCGAAGAGGGCAAGGTCATCGGTATCGATAAAAGCGAAAAAAACGTAAAACTCGTTTCGGGGCTGGAAGAAGGGGTGCATACCGTCACAGTCGTCAAACGCACGGAAAGTTCCGACGGCACTACGGCGATAAAAAGCCTTTCCACCGACGGATATTTTAAAGCGGAACGTCGCGAAAGAGAAATGTTTATTCAAATCGTCGGCGGCAGCGGTATCAGCGGGCACGGAGCCATAGGGCAGGTCGGGGAGGAGCGAACCACGAAAAATTCTTCCTGTATCCATTCTTTCGGATATCTGACGGCAATGGCGTTTGATGCGGATTTTGAATTCGTTTCCAACAGCGGCTGGGGATTGAAATGGGGTTATAACGACGCGTCGGGCAAGGACAATATCCGTAAAGCTTACGACAATATCGGCATTGACGAAAACAATAAGACCATCGAGCAGCCATGGGATCATGCGGCTTTTCGTCCCGACGTTGTTGTTGTAAACGTCGGCGGCAACGATTATACATCGCACATCAATAAACTTTCGGGGGCGGAAAAAACCGCCGCAGAAAAGGAATTTACGGCGGCGGTGAAGGAGTTTTTGGAACATATTCACGCCCTGCACCCCAACGCTGTAGTGATATGGACTTCTACCGATCAAAAGAGCGGCAACGGCGCGGCGTCGCTCAAAGCCATTAATGAAATCGATCCCGCGCACAGCTGGGCAATTCCCGTTTTAATCGAGGGAAGCCGCAACGGCGAACTCGGCGCAGACGATCATGCAAGCTATAAAACGCACGTTAAGGACGCGCAGACGGTAGTCGATGCCGTTTGTGCGGCTCTCGATATAAAACAAGTCAACCCGTTGCCGACGGTTTAAAATATCATTAAGCAAAAAAGCTCCCTTCAATAAGGGAGCTTTTTTGCTTTATAAACGAATATATATTCAATATGATAGAAGAAAGAAGTTGATTTACCGATAATGCGCGGCGACGGATTTTGCGGCGTTTATCACCTTTTCTTTGAGTTCCGGCGGGGACAGCACTTTGATGCCCGTGCCGAACGTCAGGATTTTGGAAACGAGTCCGCTGTCGTCGGGCAGGGCGACTTCGGCAAAATAATTTCCGTTGTTTTCGCGGATATTTTCGATGCCGACCCATTCTTCAAAGTCGGAAAGCGCGCTCTTTTTGATTTCAAAACGCGCGAGCACGCTCTGTCCCGCGCCGTACCAGTCGGAAAAGTCCGCTTTCGGCATTTCCCGTCTCGAAAAAGTTTCTTCCGTCGCTTTCGCCTGTTCTATCCTGCCGAGCTTGAAAAATCGGAACGCCTGCCGCAGCCGGCAAAACGCGTAGATGTACCAAAGCCCTTGCTTGAATAGGAGGGCATGCGGTTCGATAAAGCGTTCGCTCGTTTCGCCCGTGCGGTCGTGGTAGCGGATAAACATCACTTTGCTTTCCTCGATGCACTGCTCCGCAAAGGTCAGCTTTTTTTTGTACATGCCCGTGTCGCCCCAGTGTCCCGCGTCGATGATGAGGTTTCCGCTGGAAATCTGCAAAGGGCGGTCGGACTTTTTCGCCGTGGCGCGCAGTTTTTCCGTGCCCGAACGCAGTTTTGCGCTGTTTAATTGCCCGTTTACTGCCGTCAGAGCGTCTATCACCGCCTCGTATTCCTCTTTCGTCAAAAACCCCGCGGGCAGTTTGTAGGTGTCGAGAATGCTGAATCCGCCGTTCTGTCCGCGCGTTGCCACCACGGGAACGCCCGCCAAAGACAGCGTGTCGATATACCGCAGCGCGGTGCGCGTGCTTACGCCGTAGCGCTTTGCGATTTGCGGCGCGCTGATCTGTTTTTCCGCAAGAAGGTCGAAAAGTAAAGAAATCAGTATTTCCGTTTTCATATTTTCTGCTTGTCCCACATACAATATTATAAATTCAAAAATATTTTAACATACATGACAGAAGTTGTCAAGTATGGTGTGGTAGGATATAAGCGTAAGGAGAGGAAATATGTTTGAAAAACTGTTTGCGGCGATATTTGAAAAAGTAAATAAGGACAATGCGCACCCCACTGCGGCGCGCCGTGCGGAAATTTACGTGCAGAGGGCGTGGATAGGCAAAGAGAACGCATGCGAGCAAAAGGCGGAATCCTTAAAAGGTTTTTCCCGTAACGCGAAAAGCGCGTCGGCGGTTTCGCCACGGGAAGATTTTTACGCGGGTTCGGTCGGCGAAGAATTTGCGTCGGGTGTGTCTTTCTGTGACCGCGTATGCGACGGCGGGCGCGAAAGCCGTTTTATGCAGGACGGCATAAGCTGGGAGCACCGTTTAAATCGATATAATAACGCGCGCGAATGCGCACGCACGCGCGTAAACGGAGAATATGCGCGCGAGAGCGTGAATTTTGCCCGCCGCGCACCGTTTTCCGATATGCAAGAGAAATCGGATATATCGGTATTTTTCGAGGGGCTCAGCGGGCTCAACGTGAAGGAGCGCGCCCTTGCGGCGAGAGAATAAATTTTCGCCCTCTAACGCAAAGCGTAAGTTATTCGCGGCGGAAAAGCCGCGGATAACCTCAGATCGCACGGATTGCGAAGATAAAAAACAAAGCGCTCCGCCGTTCCGAAAAGGAACGGCGGAGCGCTTTTTAACTCGTAACATTTTTGCGATGAAATGATTGCAAGTTTAATTTCGTCGTCAAGCTCGCGATAAAAGAAAATCATGCTTGCGGCGGCTTTTTGTAGGATAAAAGTACGTCCGCAACACGCTTGCCCGCGCCGGCAAGGTCGAGTTTTGCCAGCCTGCGGCGGAAGTTGAAACGGTCGGCGTATACGGAAGATACGGCAGTTTCCAGCGAGCGCGGGGTGAGATTGTGTTCGTAAATGAGGGAGAGCGCGCCGCGGGCAAAGAAATATTCCGCGTTGAGAATTTGGTCTCCGCGGGAAGCGTTTTTGGGCAGAGGGATGACGACGGAGGGGATTTTCAGCGAGAGGAGCTCGAAGAGCGTGCCCGCGCCCGCGCGGGAGACGGCGACGTCTGCCGCGGCGTAAGCGTAGCGCATTTCACTTTCAAATTCCAAGCCGACGTAACCTTTACGGTTTGCCGCCGCCGTGTTTTTGCGTCCGTACAGATGTAAAATATCGAATTTGGGCAGAAGGTCGGGTAACGCTTTTTCCAGGCACGCGTTGATGGCGCGACTGCCCTGCGAGCCGCCCAAAACGAGCAGTACGGGTTTTTCTCCGCCGAATCCGTAACGCGCGAGGGCGACCTTTTTGTCTGTGTCGAACAAATCGTCGCTGAGCGGCAACCCCGCGTATTCGCCGTTGGCAAATTCCTTTGCCGTTTCGGGAAAAGCGGTCAGCACTTTTTTTGCGCGCGGCGCGATGAGTTTGTTCGCCAGCCCCGCACTTAAATCGCTTTCGTGCGTGACGACGGGGATTTTTAGCGATTTTGCCGCGAATGCTACGGGCACTGCGACGTATCCGCCCTTGGAAAACACGACGTCGGGTTTCAGTTCGGAAAGAATTTTTTTTGCCTGCCTGTAACCTTTGAAAACGTCTGCGGGAATTTTCAGGTTTTTCAAGGTGAATTTCCTCTGCAGTTTTGCCGTTTTCACGGGGTAATAGCGCAAGTTGTTTCGGTCGGCAAGGCTTTCTTCCATGCCGCCTTCCGACCCGATGTATACGATGTTGTCGAATTTGCCGTCAAGATAGGGGAGCAGGGCGAGGTTCGGCATCACGTGTCCCGCCGTGCCGCCGCCCGTAAATACTATGGTACTCATACTATTATCTATATGCAGTTTTTTTGAAAAAAAGCAATTCATTTGCGAAAAAGCATTTTTTGAACGACAAAGGGTTAGCTCCGCAAAAAAGAGTGTGGTGCTTGAACGAAAGAATAAATGCAAAGCGCCGCGACCCACGCATCGCGGCGCGATTGTATAAAACGGAGTTTGCAAAGGGCAAGCGCGGCGCAACCGTATAAAGCGGAGTTGGCGAAAGATAAAGCGCGTAGGGAAGATTTGTCGGGCAAAGAAAAACGCCGCCGCGGTTTTGCCGCGGCGGCGCATTCTTTTTTATCTTTTACCGTTCGGCTCGGCCGCTACGGCAGTGCGAAGATCATTCTTTATTGTCTTCGTCTTTGTTTTCCTCTTCGGTTTTGATTTCGACGTTTTCTTCGATGGTCTCGGGTTCGTCGATTTCTTCTACCGTGTCGTTTTCCGGTTCGTCGTCGCCGAAATCTTCCAACACTTCGCCGTAGGTGTACTCTTCTTTTTCTTCCTCGGGCTTTTCTTCGGGGACTTCGTCAAGCTCTTCCTTAACGGGCGCTTTCGCAGCCTGTTCTTTCTTGGCGCGTACCGCGGCGTTGGTCTTGTTGCGGCTGGTGATCTTGTACTGCGCTTTCGCGTCGCTCTTTCTCGCTTTCCTTCTTCTGATGACCGCTTTCACGATGAGCATCACGATGGCTACGAGCAGTGCGATACCCAGGAGGAGAGAGGACAACGACAGCCAGAACGTGGAATGATCGATATTTGCGCAACCCGAACCCGAACTGCTGTCGCTTTCGTCGTCGTCCGTCGTCAGCGTGGATTCCACGGGGTTGATGGTGTTGTAAACGGCGTACACGAAGATTTCGTCGGTGTTCCTGTCGAACGAGCCGTCTGCGTTTAAGTTGGTCGCCCAGACGACGCCCGCGCTGTAGGAGATCTTGTCGTCATCGTCGGTCTGTTCCGCGTTGTACTCGATTTCCTTTTCGGTCAGCGGTCTGGTGTAATACACTTTGTCGCTTTCTTCGATGACGACGTTTTTCACCGCGTCGGAAAGCACGGTCGATTCGTCAAAGGAGGTGCCGATGCTGACGCTGTCGAAGAACACAAAGCCCGTGGACTTGACGGTATCCGTCACTTCGGAGGAGGCGACTCTTTCGCCGTTCCACAGTTCCACTCTGTAAGACATTTCGTCTTTGCCCGATGCGACGTAGAAGTTCACCGTCGCCCAGTCGTCTTTGCCCATCATGTCTGCGGTAACTTTCACGGCAAGGTCGTTGCTGTAGTCTTTTCCGTCGTCGCCCTTGAACGCATGGTTGAGCGGTTTAAGCATGTTTTCGCCGCGCATCGTGTCTACAAGGTACACGTAAGCGACTGCTTCGCCCGTTACTCTTACACGCACGCTTACGGTCGCATAGGAGCTTGCCGCAAGGGTCTGCGCTTCGGAAGCGAAGCCGTAGGCGCCCGCCGTTTCGTTGTAAATCATCAGCGGCTGTGCGCTTTCGCCTTCTTTACCGTCATAATCGAGGGCGGCTTCCAGCCCGTCGATGGTGTAGTTCGCAAGATATTTCGTGTTGATAAGACCCGCGGTCGGGTTATAGCTTGCGGAGGAGTACGTCGTCAGATAATACTCCATGCCGGTGTAGTTGGAAACTTTCGCGGGTGCCGTTTCGATGCGGCCTTTGTCGCTGTATGCAGCCGTGAAGGAATACGTTTCTTCTTCCTCTTCGTCGGTATAATCGTTTTTCCAGCCTGCGTAAGCCGACAGGGAGAACGTCTTTCCGTTGCCCGAAGCGTTGGAGATCAGCGAATAAACGTTGTAGTAATTGAGGTTGGTCTCGTCTTCCGCGTCTTCGGAATATTTATCTTCGTCGAGCGATCCCGACTGGTAAAGGAGATTGCTCACGGTGTAGGAACCTGTGGTGTAGAGGGAAGTATCCGTCGTCGTAGCCACGTTGACCGGTCCGAAGATGAATTCGAGGTAGAATTCTCTCGCCTGATATTTGTCGGGCTCTTCGTCGGTGTTCTTGAAGTTGTTCTTGACGATGACGGTGTAAACGCCGTCTTCTTCGATGATGACGTTGTCGAGGGCTTTTTGATGATTTACGTCGGAGCCGTAAACGTCGTGCACATAGACGGTAAGTCCCGTTCTCTGCAATTTATCGACCGTCATGGAGAGGTTGAAGGAGAACGCCGCATAGCTGTCGGGTTCGACGGTGAAGTTGGAACCGTCCGCCTTCGTCACTTTGACGGAAGTGCTATTCTTGCTCTGTTCTACCTTAAAGCCGTCCGCGTTTTTGGTTTCGGTGTAAGTTGCGGAGGAGGGAACGTTGCTCGCGCCGGTGTTGGAAGTCGTCTGCTTGGCTTCGATGGCGAAATCCGACATGGCGGAATAGAAATAATCGGTGTTCATGTCGTATTTCGCGACGTTTTCCGTTACCGTTGCTTCGGTTTTTTCGGAAGAGGACTCGTCTTTGATGACCGCCTTGTCCGCGTCGTCGAAGGTGACGCCGTCGGGCAGGGATTCGAGTTCTTCGTAAACGACGTCGTCGAAGTAGACCGTGCCTTCCACATAGTTATCGGAGTTCGCGCTCTTGCCGCTGCCGTAGCCGAGGCCGAGCACTACTTTTATCGTGCTGTCCAAAAAGTCGTTCGCTTTCACGTAGAAGGTGTACTGCGTCCAAACGCCGTCGGTTACGATGTTTGAAATGCTGTATTCGTCCTGCGTGACGGAAGAGATCGTGTTGGAAAGGCGGATGTTCGCGCCGTAATTTTCATCACCCACGTTGTTTGCGGGCTTTAAGCTGCCCGTGTTGACCCATACGGAAACTTTGCCGTAAGTATCGGGGGTGAGGGTGATCGACGTGGAAGAAGTGACCTTCTGCGCCGTGCCCTTGCCCAGCGTGGAGACGTAGTTGTTGAGCATTAAAACGTTGCTGCCTTCCGCGCCGTCGTGAGTGCCGGGATTTTTGAATTCTTTTTTGACGATCTCGTTGGTCTTTTCTTCGATCCATTCTTCCACGGCTTCGCTGTCCGCGTCCGCGCCGAGTTCTTCTTTGGCTTTTTCTTCGGTTGCTTCGGCGTCGAGACGGGTTTTATATTCGTTCTTCGCCCAGTCGAGGAAAGTGGAGTTCGCCAAAAGCTCGTCCATCATGGTGTCAAAAGCGTCTTTTTCGGTATCCACTACGCCCGTATCGACTTTGGAAGAGGACGCGGAGTTGTCCACCGCCCTCGACCAGCCGGAAACAGAAGTATAGGGATAATCTTCGGGATCTGCGGAAGATAAGCCGAATTCAAAATTTCCGTTGGTGATTTCCTGCTCGTCCGTTTCCGTTTTGGAATAAGTCGTATCGTCTTCTTCGTCTTCCTGCTTGGAGCAGGCAGCCGCGAAGGCGAGCGATACGGACAAAAGCAAAACCAGAAGGAATGTCAGGAAAGATTTGAGTTTGTTCGTTTTCGTACCAGTCATACTTTCACCTTTTTCAAAGTAGTTTTTAAACATTACGATTAGTATATAATATTTTAAATAAAAAAGCAAATCAATCACTGCATTTTTTTTGTATTTTCCAAATTTATCCCAAATAAAAACCGCAAAAAGGCGCATACTGCAGGGTATGAACAAGACTCTTGCTTTTCAAAACATGTCCGCGGCAGAAAAAGCCGGGGCGATCGTGCCGCTTCTTTGCGCGGGCATCGTCACGGGACTCGTCAACGGTCTTTTCGGCGGGGGCGGGGGAATGCTTGTCGTTCCCATGCTGATTTTTCTCACGAAAATGCCGGTAAAAAATGCCCACGCAACCGCCATTTTGGTGATTTTGCCCGTCTGCGCCTTGAGCGGCGCGCTGTATGCCGCGTTCGGCAATTTTACCTTGTCCGCGGGACTTCCCGTCGCCGGCGGCGTGTTTGCGGGCGGAATAGCGGGCGCCTTTTTGCTGAAAAAATTATCGGCAAAATGGGTGAGCGCGGTATTTGCCCTCGTCATGCTGGCGGCGGGGATAAAAATGCTGTTTTTTTAAGGAGGTTTTTTGTGGAAATTGTCTGGTATGCGCTCGCGGGGATAGCGGGCGGAATGCTCGGCGGCATGGGCATGGGCGGGGGAACGGTGCTCATTCCGCTTTTGACGATATTGCTCGGCGTGCCCCAGCACGCGGCGCAGGCGATCAACCTCATCGCCTTTCTGCCGATGGCCGTCGTCGCTTTGGCGATACACTTTAAAAACGGGCTCGTCGAGTATAAGCGCGCGCTGATTATCATCGCTCCCGCACTTTTGTTCGCCGTTTTGGGCTGCTTTGTCGCAAAGCATACCGAAGGCGAATTGCTGGGGCGGTTTTTCGGCGGTTTTCTCGTACTTCTTTCGGTATTTCAGTTCACTTTGGCGTTTTCCGAGAAAAAATGATTTGTGCACAATGTCTAATCAAAAAAGCGCGGAGTTTGTTGGTTTATGTCGCGGCCGCAAGGTTTTTTTCGAATAAAAATGTAAAAATTTTACAAAAAGTTTGAAATATTATAAAACGAAAAATTATTGCGGAAATTTAACGGAAAATCTGCACAAAAATGCAAAAACGGTATGTACAAGCGGAAAAAAGTGTGCTATAATGTATTCGAAAAAATGTTGATTAAATTTCACGCTGGCGCGGCAGGCGCCGCAAGTTGGGTTTAATGATAGAAAAACACAAACATTATAACGGGAGTACGGTACATTGGAAAGGATAGCGATTATAGACTTAGGCTCGAATACTGCAAGATTGCTGATCGTGGAAATCACCGACAGCGGCCATTTTCACGTTGTCGATCAGTTAAAGGAAGCGCCGAGGCTCGGTGAGGGCATGGAAAGGGACGGCTTTTTAAAGCCCGCCCGTATTCAGGATACGATAAAGACGTTGAAGATGTTCAGAAAACTTTGCGACGCTTACGGAATAGAAAGGACGATCGCCGTTGCGACCGCCGCCGTCCGTCAGGCGAAAAATCAGCGCAGTTTTCTCGACGAAGTCGCCTCCGTATGCGGCATCAAGTTCAAGGTGCTCAGCGCGGAAGAAGAGGCGATGTACGTCTATAAAGGCGTCATCAACACGATGGACATTCCCAAAGGCATCATTTTGGAGATCGGCGGCGGCAGCACGAAGATCGTCTACTATAATAGGCGCAATCTGCTCGCTTACGAGACGTTGCCTTTCGGCGCCATCACGCTGACCGAGCTTTTCGCCACCGACAATCTTCCGCCCGCACAGCAGGCGGAAAAGATCGAGGAATTCTTTACCGAACAGCTCAAGCGCATTCCCTGGCTCAAGACGGTCGATCCCGAAGTGCAGTTCATCGGCGTGGGCGGTTCGTTCAGAAACCTCTGCCGCATGGCGAAGATCATGCGCAAATACCCGCTCCGCAACATTCATAACTACGTTTTGAAGGACGTGGAATTCAACCATACTTACGATATGCTCAAAAACCTCGAACTCGACAGAAAGAAGAAGATCAAGGGGCTTTCGAGCGGCCGCGCGGACATTCTGCCCAGCGCGCTTGCGGCGGTATCTGCTTTCAAAAAATACATGGGACTTGGCGACATCGTCATCAGCGGCAGCGGATTGAGAACGGGTATCTTGTTCAATTACGCCGTGCCCACCACGGTGGACAAACCCGTGTCCGACGTTTTGAGCTATTCCCTTGCGGGGCTCGTGGAATATTACGGCTGCAACAAACAGCATACCGACCAGGTGGTGGACTTGTCCATTCAGCTTTTCAAGCAGCTGCGCGTTCTGCACAAGTTCCCGCGCCAGCACCTTAAAATTCTCAAGGTCGCGGCGTCGCTGCACGCGGCGGGACACAAGGTGCAGTTCTATAACTTTGAAAAACACAGCGGCTACATCATCATGAACGCCAACATTTACGGGCTCAGCCATCGCGACACCGTGCTTGCGGCGTTTGTGGCGGCAAGCACTTCCATGGAAGACATCAACGCCGCCGACTGGGTCAAATACCGCGACCTCGTCGGGGACGAGGACGTGGAAGCGGTCCGCAAGATGGGCATCATGCTCCGCATCGCGGAAGCGCTCGACCGCAGCATGACGGGCGTCGTCAAGGGCATCAACTGCGACATTCTGGGCGATTCCGTCATCATGAAGACCGAGCTCGACGGAGACGCCGCGCTGGAGATCAATTCGGCGCTGCAGGTCGGACCGGATTTCAGAAAGATTTTCAAGAAAAATCTCGAAATTTTATAAGCTCGCTCACGCCGTGGCAACACGGCGTTTTTCTTAAAAAAGGTCGCAAAATGAAAAAATTCGTATTGGCAAGCGCCTCCCCGCGGCGGAAAATGCTGCTCGAAGAGATAGGCGCGGCGTTTACGGTATGTCCCGCAGACGTCGACGAAAGGCAGATTGTTGCCGAAACGCCCGAAGAAACGGTGAAAAAACTTGCGCTTTGCAAAGCGCGATATATTTTTGAAAGGCTGAAAGACGGAAAACTGCAAGGCTGCACAGACGTGCAAACGGCGGTGCTAGGTGCGGATTCCGTCGTGGTGGCGGAAGGAAAAATCCTCGGCAAACCCGCCGACGCCGCGGAGGCGGTCAAAATGCTGAATATGCTCAGCGGCAAAGTGCACGAAGTCAAGACGGGCATCGCCTTTCTTACGCAGGACAAAACGTATAGCGAATGCGTGACTACGCGCGTTTACATGAACGAACTCGGCGAGGACTTTATCGCCCGTTACGTCGCTACGGGTTCGCCTCTCGACAAGGCGGGCGCTTACGGGATACAGGACGGCGGGCTTGCGGAAAAAACGGAGGGAAGTTACAGCAACGTCATCGGACTGCCCCTCGAACGCGTGGAAGAAATTTTGAAAGCGGAAGGCTTTCTCGACAGGTAAGGAGTATCACTATGGCAGGAATGAAAGCTGCGATCGACCTCGGTACGTCGAGCACCAAAATCTATACGCAGGGCGGCGGTATCGTTCTGGACGAGCCTTCCGTCGTCGCGCTCGGTCAGGGCAACGAAAAGAGCAAGATAAAAGCCGTCGGCATGGAGGCGAAAAAACTCATCGGCAAGACTGCGGAAAACACAAAAACCGTCTTTCCCGTATTCGAGGGGGAGATCGTAAACGAAAAACTCGCCGCGCTCATGCTGGAAAGTTATTTGAGAAAGGTCAATTTTAAACAGAGTTTTTCTTCCTTTACGGTCGTATCCGTGCCTTGCGGGGCGGATCTCGCGCTCATCAAAAAACTCAATAAGACGCTTGCGGCGGCGGGCGTGAACGACGCTTATTATGTGGAAACGCCGCTTGCGGCGGCAATCGGCAACAACGTGCCGCTCAGCGAATATTCGCCGTGTTTCGTCATCGATATGGGCGGCGGCGTGACCGATATCGCCGCGCTTTCTCTCGACGGCATCATCGCGGGTGTGTCCGTCGGGCTCGGCGGCAAAAATACCGACGTCGCGCTCATCGACTATATCGCCGACAATTACAATTTGCAGATAGGTCTGCTCACGGCGGAGCGCATTAAAGTGCAGATAGGCTCGCTTTTCGACAACGACACTTTAAGCACCGTCGTCAACGGGCGCGACCTTTCCACGGGGCGGCCGCGTTCCGTCGTTTTGCGCGCGGAAAATATTTTAACGCCCGTCAGAAAATATTACGATAAGATTTTTGAAATCGCGGGCACGGTTTTATCCAAACTCCCGCCCGAGGTTTCCGCGGAAATACGGCACAAGGGCATTTACGTTTCCGGCGGCGCGGCGGCGATCGCGGGGCTGGAAAGTTATTATAAAAACAAGTTTAACATGAACGTGAATATTGCGGAAAATCCCGCGATGTGCACCATTTCGGGGCTGGGCGGCATGCTCGGCAGCATAGACCTCGTGAAAAAACTTTCCATCAATTCCGACTGACATGGAGCGCATTTTAATTATCGGCTGCTGCGGCGCGGGAAAAAGCACGCTGGCGAAAAAGCTTGCCGAGCGGCTCGATCTTCCCGTGGTGCACCTCGACGCGCTCTTTTGGCGCGACGGCTGGAAAAGCGTTCCGACGGAGGAATTCGACGCGCTTTTGGCAAAGGAACTCGAAAAGCCGCGCTGGATTATCGACGGGAATTATAACCGCACGCTTTTAACGCGTTTAAGGCGGGCGGATACCGTGATTTTTCTCGATTATCCACGCATCGTTTCGCTTGCGGGCGTGGTAAAAAGGTATTTGAAAAACCGCGGGAAAACGCGTTCCGACGTAGGCGGCGATTGTCCCGAAAAGCTCGATTTTCCCTTTTTGAAATTTGTTTGGGGGTATAACAAAAAATACCGTAAATATTACCGCGAACTTTTGGCGGGGGCGGACGTAAAGTCTTACATATTCCGTTCGCGCGGGCAGACGCGGAAATTTATCGAAAAACTCAAAGAAAGTTGAGCGGTGCGGCACGGTTATCGGGTGCGCGCCGCTTTTTTTATATATTTTTTCGCATAGGAAAAGCGCATTCGACAAAAAGGCGTAAAAAACTGTCAATATCGGCAGTTTTTTACGCCTTTGCCTGTTGTAAAATAGACCTCGCGCGGTGAAAAACGTATCGCGCGGAGGCGGTGAAGTTATGGCGAGAAAAATTGTGGTCACTTCGGGAAAAGGCGGGGTCGGCAAGACGACGGTCACGGCGAATCTCGGAATGTATTTAAGCGCTTTGGGCGCGCGCGTCGCGCTGATAGATATCGATTTCGGGTTGAACAATCTCGACGTGGTGATGGGCATAGAAAACCGCGTGGTGTACGACATTTCCGACGTGCTGGAAGGGCGTTGCCGCGTAAAGCAGGCGCTGGTGCAGGATAACGGGCATAAAAATTTATACGTTCTGCCGTCAGACAACATGAAGACTTCCTCGTCCATGACGGGGCAGAGTCTGAAGATCGTGGTGGAAAACCTTTCGCCGCTCTTCGACTATCTGCTTTTGGATTGTCCCGCGGGGGTGGACGCAGGGTTCCACCGCGCGGTATCCTGTGCGGACGAGGCGCTTTTGGTTACGACGTCCTGTTTTTCCAGCCTGCGCGACGCCGACAAGGTGGTTTCCATTCTGAAAAGCTATCAGTTGGAATCGATTTCGCTGGTGGTCAACCGCGTGCGGGGCGATTTGGTGCTGGGGGAAAAGATACTTTCGCCAAAGGATATCGAATCGCTTTTGAAAATTCCGCTCATCGGCGTTTTGCCCGACGAGGACGATGTCATTTTACGCGGGGCGGGTTTTCCGCCGATGTCGCGCATCGGCAAGGCGTTTCGAATCCTCGCGGACAACGTGGATAAAAAGACTTTCCGCATATACGACGCGACGGCGCGTTACAGCGGATTTTTCGGTCAAATCAAAAGGGGGCTGAGGCGCAGCGTATGAAAACGGGTAAATTGAACGGGGATTTGATGCGGCTGAAAACCGTCATCGAGACCGACAGGCTGAACGTCGCGGACAACTTCGACGAACTTATTACCGCCGATTTGACCGCGCTTTTGAACGATTATTTCGACTTAAAAACGACGCCGCAAATGAGCATCGTCAAGGAAAGCGGTTATTATCTGGTACATATCGAGGCGATCGCTTTCCGCATCAAGACTTTCGGCGTCGTGCCGAAATGATTTTTGCGGTATAATAATGCTTTTGTGATTTTCTATGCGTCCGCTAAAGTTTTTTTGACTTTAGCGGACGCATATTTTTTACATGAAAAGGGGAATCGAATAAAAAAGTATAGAAAAAGAGGAATTGCAAAGACTGTTAAAAGAATAAAAAAGGAGTATTTTTTTATGAAAGCTACGGGAATTGTAAGGCGCATCGACGAACTCGGCAGAGTCGTGATTCCGAAGGAACTCAGAAAGACTTTGCGGATTTGCGAAGGTACGCCCCTTGAAATCTATACCGAAAAAGACGCGCTCGTTCTGCGCAAGTATTCGCCTATGGCGACGTTGGAGGACGACGCGCAGGTTTTTTTGGATACCCTTTCTCAAATCACCGAGCGCAAAGCGCTTTTGACCGATTGCGAACGGGTGTTGTGCGTTTCTTCGCAGGAATTAAAACCCTGCCTGAATATGGCGGTGACCGAAGATTTTCTCGCTTTGTTGCGTGAGAAAAAGAGCGTTCTCATCAACGCGGGCACGGGCAATGCCGTGCATATATGCCGCGGCGCGGAAAAATACGTCAGCCAGATCGTCGTGCCCGTTCTGTCGGACGGCGAGGCGATCGGCGCGGTAGTCATGCTGGAAGAAGACGGTCAAAAGCTTTTCGACGGGGAAGAAGTCAAGCTCGTCCGCCTGGGAGCGTGTTTCCTTGCGCGCAAATTCGGTTGAAAAAAAGCTGGCGGTCAATGCCGCCGTCATAGCCGCGGGCGCGTTTTTCGCAAAACTCATCGGGGCGTTTTACCGTATTCCGCTCACCAACATTTTGGGCGGCGCGGGGCTGGGGCTCTATCAGATGGTGTTTCCCGTCTACTGTATTTTGTTGGATTTCGCGGGCGCGGGACTTCCGTGCGGACTGAGCAAACTCGTTTCGGAAAACGCCGCCGAACAAAATCACGCCGCAAATTCTTCGCTCTTGCGTTCCGCCCTCGCCTTGATGGCGGTCATCGGGCTTGCGGCGTCTTTAGCCATGTTCGCGTTTGCCCGTCCCGTTTCGGCGCTCCAAGGGAACGCGGCGGCGTATAAGGCGTACAGGGCGCTCGCGCCCGCGGTGCTCTTCGTCGCGCTCCTCTCGTGTTACCGCGGATATTTTCAAGGTTATCAGAAAATGCTGCCCACCGCGCTTTCCCAGCTGGCCGAACAGCTCGTGAAACTCGGCGCGGGGTTGGCGCTCGTGACCTTGCTGATGCCCTCCGTCGAAAACGCCGCCGCGGGTGCGGCGGGAGCCGTTACCTTGAGCGAACTTTTTGCGCTCGTCGGGCTTTTCGTCACTTATCGCGTGCTCAAAAAAAGCGGTACGTTTGCCCCGTTTTCTGATTCAGAAGAAAAAAATGCCGCGTTTTGCGCGGCGGATAGAGCGGAAGTTTTGCCGAAGAAAAAATCGCGTTTTCGTGGGGACGTGTCCGCGATTTTTAAGATATGTCTTCCCGTAACGCTGGTGGGTATCGCCATTCCTTTGTCGCAGATGATCGACAGCTTTCTCATCGTCAACCTGCTCAAGAGAAATACGGAAAACGCCACCGCGCTTTTCGGTCTGTTTTCGGGCGGCGTGCAGTCGGTCATCTCCCTGCCGGTCTCGATATGTTACGGCGTGGCGGTCGCCGTCGTGCCGATGCTTTCTTCCGTATCGCGTACGAAGAGCGGCGGCAAATTCGCCCTCTTTGCCCTCGTCGGTACGTTTTTCCTTTCCGCGCTGATGGCGGCGGGGTGCGCCGTGTTCGCTCCGCTGGGCGTTCGCATTCTGTTTTTCTCGCTTTCCGCAGAGGAAAAACTGCTCATGACCCGCCTGCTCCGTATTTCAGCGCCGTGCATCGTAACCATGTCCCTTTTGCAGACGGCAAATTCCGTGCTTATCGGCAAAAGCCGACCCTATGCGCCTCTCGTCGGTCTGGGCGCGGGCACGGCGGTGAAAACCGTTTTGGAAATTTACTTGCTCCCCGTAAAAAATATCGGCATTTTCGGTGCAGCGATTTCTCTCAACGCCTGTTATTTTGTTGCGGTATTCGTCAATTTGCTGTATATTATAAAGGTATACAAAGGCGGCGGCGCTCGCAATGAGGAGAAATGCGATGGAAGTGAGAGAAAATTTACCCGAAAATATAAAGCGGATTGTAGTTAAAGAACATTTTACCTTCGACGACCTCGTCGATATCATACGTTTTCTGCGTTCGCCCGACGGCTGTCCGTGGGACAGGGAACAGACGCACGACAGCATCGAAATATGCCTCATCGAGGAGGCGTACGAGCTCATCGACGCGGTGAAAAAACGCAGTGCGGAAAAGATGACGGAAGAGGCGGGGGACGTGATACTGCAGTCGGTTTTTCACGCCGTCATGGGGGAAGAAGAGGGCAGTTTCACCATGCAGGAAGTCATCGACGCGGAATGCGTGAAGATGATCACCCGCCACACGCACATTTTCGGCGCGGACGCCGCGAAGGACGCCGCGAGCGCGCTGAAATCGTGGGAAAAGAACAAATATAAGGAAAAACATCTCGAAAGTGCGGGAGAGCGCGTAAAGGACGTGCCGGAAACTCTGCCCGCGCTTTTGCGTGCCGAAAAGGTGCAAAAGCGCGCCGCGCGGTATAACTTCGATTTTGCCGAAGTCGGCGGCGCGTTGGAAAAGCTGGCGGAGGAGATCGAAGAATTCAAGGCGGCGCTCGCGCAAAAGGACGAAAGCGCCGTAGCGGAAGAGGGGGGCGACGTGTTGTTTGCTGCGGTCAACGTCCTGCGCAAGGCGGGCGTGGAAAGCGAACAGGCGCTTGCCGCGGCGACGGAAAAGTTCATTTCCCGTTTTGTGAAAGCGGAAAGTCTTGCGGCGGCGGACGGCAAACGTGCGGAAGAGCTGACCGACGAGGAATGGGACAAGTATTACAATGAAGCCAAAAAGCATTGAAATAGGGAGCGTAACGACGCCGAATAACGTGTTTTTGGCGCCGCTTGCGGGATATACCGATTTCGCGTTCAGAAACATCTGTATTTCTTACGGCGCGGGGCTTACCTTTACGGAAATGGTCAGCGCGAACGGACTGCTTTACGGCAGCAAGGCGACGAAAGATCTGCTTTACACGACGGACGCGGAAAAAATCAAGGCTGTGCAGCTCTTCGGCGCGGACCCCGACGTCATGCACGAGGCGGTGTTGAGCGAGCCGTTGGCGCCCTTCGACGTCATCGACGTGAACATGGGCTGTCCCGTGCCTAAAATTTATTCCAACGGCGCGGGGAGCGCCTTGCTGGAAGATATGCCGCGCGCGGAAAAAATCCTTTCCGCCATGGCAAAGACGGGCAGAAACATCACCGTCAAAATCCGCCTCGGCGCGGTGCGCGGGAAAAGCGTCGCCGCGGAATTTGCCAAAATGGCGGAGGGGGCGGGCGTAAAGCTCATTACCGTGCACGGAAGATACCGCCCCGATTATTATTCGGGGGACGCGGACACAAAAGAGATCGCCGCGGTGAAAAACGAGGTGCGTATCCCCGTCGTCGCCAACGGCGGCATATTTTGCGCAGAAGACGCCGACAAGATGATGCGCGAAACGGGCGCGGACGGCGTGATGGTGGCGCGGGGCGTGCTCGGCAGACCGTTCGTGTTTTCCGAAATCCTTGGGCGGGACTACGAATACGATGTTGTCGATACGGTGAAAAAGCACATCGCGCTTTTAAAGACCCGTTTTGACGACAGATTCATCGCGGTGAATTTCCGCAAGGTCATTCCCAACTACATAAAGGGCGTAAAGTGTCCGAAGGAACTGAAACTCGCCTTCGTGAAAGTCAGTTCCACGGCGGAAATCGAAAACCTGCTCGACGAACTGAAAAAGTAAACGCCGATTTTTATAAGCGGGCACAAAACGCGCGCCGATTCAATATACTGTAATTAGCATCATCGTGAGGTAGTATATTGAAAGCGTGTTTTGTAACGAGCGGCAGTCTGAATGCGTTCTGGCAGGAAAAATTAGAAAAAACGGCGAAATGCGACCTGCTCGCGTTCGGGTTCAACGGGCTGGGGCTGGTGAGCTATAAGCGGGAACTCGAAGGCAAAAGCGAATTTTTTCACGACGCGGCGGGGCTGAGCAAAGCGGTGGGCGGCGTGGTCGTTTCGGGGTGCGATACCGATACCTACGGCATTTTCCGCCATTCGGCGCTCATCGCGGACAGGGGACGCATTTTAGGCGTTTCCGACATGAGTTTTTCCCTCGACGAAAGCGAATTTCGCGCGGGCGGGAACTTCCGTGTTTACGAAACGGGCGCGGGCAGGATCGGGCTGCTCGTCGGGGATGACATCTACTTTACCGAGGCGGCGAAAGTGCTTTCCCTGTGCGACGCCGACTTCATCGTATGCGTATATCATCAGGTGCTCAGCAATATGACGGAGATCATGCTGCGCGCCGCCGCGTTTTCCTGCGGCGTGCCCATCGCGCTCGTCGCGTCGGAATTCGTCAGCGTGGCGGGCATCGGCGGGGACATCGTCTATTCCTCGCGGCGGGAGGTCAACGAAATCGACATCCGTCTGGTCAAGGACTTTCATAAAATCAGCACGCGGCGCAGGGGATTTTTTCTCGAACAGGGATTCTGACGCGCTGAGCGGAAGTTTTTTCCGCGGCGCGGAAATCATAAAATATTTGCGGCATTGCGAATCGTTTTGAAAACGGACAAGCCGCGCAAAAGAGGTGAATATATGCTCAATATCGTTCTCGTAGAACCGGAAATCCCGCAAAATACGGGCAACATCGTCAGGACGTGCGCGGCGACGGGATCGAAATTGCATCTCGTGCGCCCGCTGGGGTTCGAGGTCTCGGACAAGCATTTAAAGCGCGCGGGGCTCGATTACTGGTATCTGGTGGACATTACTTATTACGACAGCTTTTCGGAAGTGTGGGACAAGTTCTCCAAAGAACACAACTTCTGGTTTTTCTCCACGAAAGCGGAAAACACGCACAGCGACGTAAAGTATGCCGACGGCGATTTTCTGGTATTCGGCAAGGAAACGAAAGGTCTGCCGGAAGATTTGCTGCGCGCGCATTACGATCATTGCGTGCGCATTCCCATGATCGACGAGAGCCGTTCGCTGAACCTCGGCAACTCGGTGTGTACGGGGGTGTACGAGGCGCTCCGTCAGCTCGGCTATCCGCATTTGAAAAGAGAAGGCAAAATCCCCACGCGCTGAGCCGTTTTCCGAAAGTCGTTATCCTTTGCGGGGATTTATCTTAAATCGCGCGTTTTTCCCGCAAATTATGCGCGTTTTTTCGCAAAACGGCGCGAATTGATTTGACAAAAACGGCAGGATTGTCTAAAATTACAAAAGGAAATAAAAAACGGAGGAGTTTTTTTATGAATAAAAAATCGATTAAAGACGTGGACGTGAAAGGCAAAAGATGTCTGGTCAGAGTCGACTTCAACGTCCCGATGAAGGACGGCGTCATCACCGACGAAAACCGCATCGACGGCGCTCTGCCGACCATTCAGTATCTCATCGAACACGGCGCGAAAGTGATTTTGTGCTCGCACCTCGGCAAGCCGCACAATGTGCTGACCGAAGGTTTTTCGCTCAATAAAAAGGAAAAGGCGGCTGTCGCCGCTCTGCCGGAAGAAGAGCAGGCTGCAGCAAAAGCGGAATACCTCAAAAAAGCTTTGAAAGATAAGGAAAAATTCTCTTTAAGACCGGTTGCGGAAAAGCTTTCCGAAAAGCTGGGCAAGCCCGTTGTCTTTGCGACGGACGTCGTGGGCGCAAGCGCGGACGCGGCTGTTGCGGCGATGAAGGACGGCGACGTCGTTCTGCTGGAGAACACCCGTTTTGAGGCGGGCGAAGAAAAGCGCGACGAAGCGCTGTGCAAAAAACTCGCTTCCTATTGCGATATTTACGTGAACGATGCTTTCGGTACGGCGCACCGTTCGCATGCGACCACGGCGGCTATCGTGGAATACGGATTCGTCAAGACGGCTGTCTGCGGATTCCTCATCGAAAAAGAACTCTCCGTCATGGCGGACGCGCTGGAACACCCCGTGAGACCCTTCGTGGCGATCCTCGGCGGCGCGAAAGTTGCGGATAAACTCAAAGTCATTTCCAACCTTTTGGAAAAGTGCGACACGCTGGTCATCGGCGGCGGCATGGCTTATACTTTCCTGAAAGCGGAAGGTTACGAAGTGGGTAAATCGCTTGTGGACGACGAACAGATCGGCTACTGCAAGGAAATGATGGAAAAGGCGAAAAAACTGGGCAAGAAACTCGTTCTGCCCGTGGACGCGGTGGTCGCGGCGGCGTTCCCCAACCCCATCGACGCTCCCATCGAAACGGAAGTTTATCCCGTGGACAAAATGCCTGCGGACAAAATGGGACTCGATATCGGACCCGCTACGGAAAAACTCTTCGCGTCGGAAGTTGCCAACGCAAAGACCGTCATCTGGAACGGACCGATGGGCGTGTTTGAAAACCCCGTGTTGGCGAAAGGCACCATTGCGGTCGCGAAGACGCTTGCGGACGCGAAAGGCGCTACCACCATCATCGGCGGCGGCGATTCCGCGGCGGCGGTGAAACAGCTCGGCTTTGCCGACAAGATGACGCACATTTCCACCGGCGGCGGCGCGTCGCTCGAACTCTTCGAGGGCAAAGTGCTCCCCGGTATCGCGTGCCTCAACGATAAAGACTAAGGAGATACAACATCATGAGAAAACCGATCATTGCAGGAAACTGGAAGATGAACAAGACCGCGGCGGAGGCGGTGAAGCTCGTCGAAGAGCTGAAACCCCTCGTCGCGAAAGCGAAACCCGAAGTGGTGGTGTGCGTTCCCTTTACCGACCTCGCGGTCGTAGGGGAAGCCGTCAAGGGTAGCAAGATAAAGCTCGGCGCGCAGAACGTCGCGTGGGCGGATAAAGGCGCGTTCACGGGCGAGATCAGCGCGGACATGCTCAAAGAGCTCGGCGTGGAATACGTCATCATCGGACACAGCGAAAGAAGACAGTATTTCGGCGAAACCGACGAAAGCGTGAACAAGCGCGTAAAGCAGGCTTTGGCGAACGGCTTAAAACCCATTGTTTGCGTGGGCGAAACCAAACTCGAACGCGAAAAGAACAAAACCAAGCGCGTTTTGAAAAAGCAGATTACGGAAGGTCTTGCGGGCGTGGAAAACTTTGAAAATCTCGTCGTGGCTTACGAACCCGTCTGGGCGATCGGCACGGGACTTACCGCCACGAAGGAAGACGCTAACGCGACCATCGGCTATATCCGCCGTATCGTCGGTACGACTTTCGGCAAGGAAGTCGCGAAGAATCTGCGCATTCAGTATGGCGGCAGCATGAACGCCGGCAACGCGAAAGATTTGATGAGCATGCGCAATATCGACGGCGGTCTCATCGGCGGTGCGTCCCTTAAAGCGGAAGATTTCGCGAAAGTCGTCAACTACAAGGAAAACTAAAGTTCTACGCGGCGTAGCGTGTACATGATGCCGATGAACTGAAATTTATCGAGGCATAGCACGCACGTGAAACCTTTAATTTTATCATAAAAACCGATATTTTATCATAAAGCGGAAAATCCCCGCCGCCTGAGCCCTTACGGGACAGGCGGCGGGGATTGTGATTTTAAAAGGGTTTTGCTATTTTTTTATAGTGAATAAAATGTCAAGACATAATGTGAAATTGCACTTTCAGGAAAAGGAAAATCAAAAGTTTTCGCTAACGGTCGCAGGCTTTTTTTCGGGAACATCCCGCGAAGATTTGCGTAAAGCCGTAGGGGAAAGTTTTTTGTGTTTTTTGAAAAAATTGCTGAAATAATTGGAATCGGAAAATCCGATGCTGTAGGCGATCTCGGTGACGGTCAGCGAAGTATAGAGGAGCAGTTCTTCCGCTTTTTTCAGCCGCAGCCAGTCGAGGAAGGCAAATACGCTCCTGCCGCTCTGCGCTTTGAATACCTTGCAAATATAAGGCACGGAATAGCCGAGCTTATCGGAAATATCTTTTAAAGATATGCGTTCTGCAAAGTGTTCTTCTATATACCTGACTGATTGCGCATACACGCTTTCCTGCGTGCCGGTATTTTCTGCGGCGCGGTCGGCGTTCAAATAGGCGCGGAACATGTAAAGCAAAGGCTCCGTCAAAGCCTTCGCGCGTGCGATGTCCGTCTGCGGTTCGACGAGGCAGTTTTCGTAAAGTTTCTCCAGCCGCCGCGCCGTTTCGGGCGGCAAAGACTTCATTTCCTGCCCGATCCCGTAAGGCGTTTTATATCCCGTTACACAGACGATTCCGTAGTTTTTGCCCTTTTCGCGTATGGGGAAAATATATTCGGCCACCCCCGCATGACATACCGAATATGCACCCTGTTCCGTCAGGGTGTTTTTCAGTTCCGCCTGTCGCAGCAGGCATTTGCGGTGCATTCCGGGCAAATTTTTTACGGCGGTGCAGTATCCCGAAGTATGTCCGTTGAAAAGGGAAAAAATATTGCCTTCCGCATAGAATACGTCGTCAAGGTCGCACAGCGAAACGAAGATGCCGAGTTTTTTCAATTCCGCTAAATAGGCGCGGATATCGTTTGCGATGATCTTTCTCATAATATAATATTTTATAGATTTCGTAATAAATTTTTAAGGAAATCCCTTTGATATTATTTTATACTATAGAAAAAAGCTTGTCAAGGAGAAATTTTTCATGAAGGAAAAATCGCTTTCGGCTCAGCTTTGCGTCGTCGGCGGCGGGATTGCGGGGATTGCCGCCGCAGTAACCGCGGCGAGGAACGGCGTGAAGACCGTTCTCGTGCAGGATAGAAACGTTTTGGGCGGCAACGCGTCCAGCGAGATCCGCATGTGGATAAGGGGCGCCTGCACGCAGTTTCCGCAATACCGCGAGGGCGGCATCATCGAGGAACTCGCGCTGGACAACATGCACTATAACCCGACGCTGAATTTCAGTTTGTGGGACGCGGTTTTATATAACAAGGTGGTTGCGGAAAAAAATCTCACGTTGCTTTTGGGTACGACGTGTATCGGGGCGAAGAAGGAAAAAGACAAAATCCTCTTTATCGAGGCGTGGCAGTTGAACAGTTATATCAAATACCGTATAGAGGCGGATTACTTCGCCGATTGCTCGGGCGACAGCGTGCTGAGCGAATTTACCGACGCACATGTCATGCAGGGCAGAGAGGGGCGAGCGGAATACGGGGAGGAAATGGCGCCCGAGCATGGGGATTCGGGCACGATGGGCAACAGCTGTCTCATGCAGCTTCGCCGCGCGGAAAAAGCGCAAAGGCATATACCTTTTCCCTTTGAACGCGAGATACCCGCGTCGCTGTATAAAAACAGAATGCAGTTGGAAAATCCCGAGCTCGAGCGTGAAAATTTCTGGTGGGTGGAAACGGGCGGAACGAAAGACACCGTTTACGAGGCGGCGGATATCAATCGCACCCTCGTTTCCGATATTATGTCGGTGTGGACGGGTATCGAGAAAAAGAACCCCGATTTGAAATGGGAACTCGACTGGGTCGGTTTTTTACAGGGTAAGCGAGAAAGCCGCCGTTATCGCGGGGACTACGTGCTGAATGCGAACGACATACTTGAAGGAAGGGATTTTTTGGACGGTATTGCTTACGGCGGCTGGACGATGGACGACCACGACCCGCGGGGCATGTATGCAGACCGTCCCAACGTCAATTACTATTTCAAAAAACCCTATGCTGTGCCTTATCGCTGTATTTATTCCGAAAATATCGGCAACCTGTTCTTTGCCGGGCGGAATATCAGCGTCACGCACATGGCGCTTTCTTCCACGCGCGTCATGGCGACTTGCGGCATGCTGGGGCAGGCGGTCGGCGCAGCCGTGGCGGTGGCGGCAAAATATGCGCTTTCTCCGCGAGAAGTCGGCGGGCACATAGAGGAAGTGCAAAGGATTTTGGCGGACGGCGACAGCTTTTTGCCATGGAAGGTTCGCAAAACTTCCGCGGCGATGCGCGCGGCAAGGTGCAACGTCGACGGCGTTCTGCCGCGCATGACGGACAGCATAGAGCGCGCCGTCGGCGAAAACGACCCCGTCGTAACGCTTAAACCGTCCGAAACGCTCCGTTTTACTTTTCCCAAAACCTATTGCAAAGGCATACGCATCGTGTTCGACAGCGATTTTGCCCGCTCGGAAACGAAAGATATCATGCTGAGCTTTTTCCCCATGCAGTGCTTTAACGCCGCGGGGGAAATGCGAATGGATACGCCTTCGTCGCTGGTCAGGGATTTCGGCGTGGCGTGGAAGGGCGTTTCGGGAAAGAAAGAAGAGAAAATCTTCGGCAATTTTCAGCGGCTCGTCGTCATTCCCGTCGGGGAAAAGATCGAAGAAATTTCTTTCTGCGGTCTCGCGTCGCACGGCGGCGGGGATATAAGGCTATATTCCCTCGATATTATAGAATGAATACGCGTGAGAAAAATCGAGCGCGGGAAAAAAGATTTTTGTAAGTTTTTTCGTGCGATAAAAAATTTAAGCGCCGCGGCGAATTTTCGCCGCGGCGCGGTTTGTTTTATGCCGATGTTGTAGCAATGAGAGTTTCTTTTGGGGTAGGCTTAAGTTAGCACGTCCGCGAGAATGCGCAAGGATTTTTCCAAAAGGTCTTCGTCAATGTCGATCGGCGGACAAAGCAGGATATGGTCGCTTGATATTCCGACGATGAGGTTGCGGCTAAGACAGTTTTGTGCCGTCGTTTCGGCGGATTCCGCGGCAAAGCCCACGAGCATACCCGCGCCTTCGAACGAGCGAATGTTTTCGCATTCCGCCAGCACTTCGCGCATGCGTTTTCCCTTTTCGCGTACGACGGCAAGCTGTTTTTCGTTTACGGCGTTAAGCAAAGCGAGCGCGCCCGCGCATACGGCGGGATTGCCGCCCTGCTGCGCGCCGTACAGCGTTAAAGAAAGCGCGTTTTCCGCTTTTTCGTTAAAGATCGTAACACCCAGCGGACCGCCGAAGCCCTGCGCCGCCGTCACGATGTCGGGGGAAACGCCGTAATTCATGTAGGAAAACAGCTGTCCCGCCGCGCCGAGCGGGATATTCGTTTCGTCGACGATGAGGAGAATGTCTTTATCTTTGCAAAGCGCAATGGCTTTTTCCAGATACTCCTTACCTATCGCGCGGAAAGAGCCCGTTTGCAGCGGCGTTATCGCCAGCGCGCATACCGTTTCGTCCAAAGACTGTTCCAGCGCGACGATATCGTTTTCGGGCAGGCAGATAAAGCCTTCCGCTTTCGGACCGAACCCTTGCGCGAGCACGTCGGCAGCCGAAAGTGCGGTAAAAGAATATCCGTGAAACGCGCCGCCCGTCACGGCGATTTTATAGCGGTCGGCTCCGTATTTGTCGAAGGAATATTTCCGCGCGGCAAGGAAAGCACTCTCGTTCGCCGCGTCGGCAGACGCGGTGAGAAAAACGCGTTTCATCTTCGTTCTGCGGCAGAGCGCTTTGGAAAATTCCGCGACGGGGCGGGAATAAAAATTTTCGGAAGAGAACTTTTTTATTTGGCTTTTCACCTTGCGTTCCCATTTTTTGCAGTGGTATCCGAAGGGGGTGAACTTCCCCGCGCAAAGGTCGACGAATTTGTCTCCGAGAAGGTCGGTCAGCATCGCGCCCTTGCCTTTGAACGCGACGAGATCCGTCGCTTTATCCGCGTTGACTGTGAATTTTTTTTCGATTTTTCTCAATCCCATTTTGATTCCTCTCGCTGATTTTACCCGTTTCGGGGTAAATTATTCAAAGCTTTGCTGTTTAAGAAATATGTTCGCTCAATATGTCCGCGAATCGCAGCGGAACGATTTTTTGTAAATCGGAAACTTTCAGTTCCACCTGATACCCGATTTTGCCGCCGCTGAAGACGATATTTTCAAGAGAGCGCGCGCTTTCGTCTATCGTTGTGGGAAAGGGCTTTTTCATGCCGATGGGCGAACAGCCTCCGTGTACGTAGCCCGTTACGGGCAAAAGGTCCTTGCTCTTCAGCATGGAAAGCGATTTTTCGCCTACGGCGAAAGCTGCTTTTTTCAAATCCAGCTCTTCGGCGACGGGTATCATAAATACGTAATTTTTCAAAGTTTTGGAAACGGTGACGAGCGTCTTGAAAACCTGCCGTTCGTCTTTTTTAAGTACGTTTGCAACTTCTACGCCGCTCAGCGCTCCGCCGTCGTAAGTGTATTCCGAGTATGGTATTTTCGCTTTATCGAGTATGCGCATCACGTTGGTTTTTTCCTGCATGCACTTTGCCTCCGAAATCTGTCTACCGTTACAGTATAGCATTTGCCTGCCGGCAATACAATAAATTTACGGAAAATTTCAAAAAACTTTTCCAAAAAGATTGCAAAATTTTGCGTTTTGGTATATACTGTTAAGCGGCTGTAAAGGAAAGGCGGTCAAACGGAGATGTCGCCTAGCTGGTCGAGGGCGCACGATTGGAAATCGTGTAACCGTTAACAGCGGTTCGAGAGTTCGAATCTCTCCATC
>CASETU010000194.1 GCA_949290895.1 uncultured Bacillota bacterium | reverse complement strand
GGCGTTGTTTTTGAAGATGACCGACTCCGACATGGTGACCTGTCCGTCCCCCGCGATAGCCGTTTTTCCGTTCTTTTTTACGGCACAAATGGTCGTGCCCCTGAATTCTATGCTCATATTCCGATATTCTCCTTTATTTTTGCTATGACCGCCAGCGAACGCTCCGCGTACGCTTTTTTCTTGAGCGATTTATCCTTATACACGGCGCTAAGCGTTTCCAAAATGCCGTAGTTTGCGTTCATCGGCTGAAAGTCCTTTGCCCGCGAAATGTAATCCGCCAGCGCGCCGAGCACCGTCTTGCGCGTGAAATCGACAGGCGGTTTGCCCTGCAAGCGCATGAATACCTGCAATGCCGCGGCAAGCCCCGAGGCAACGCTTTCCACATACCCTTCCACGCCCGTTATCTGACCGGCAAAAAAGGTCTTTTCCCTGCCGCGCAGGGAAAAATCCGCGTCGAGCGCTTCGGGCGAGTTGATGAAAGTGTTGCGGTGCATGACCCCGTAGCGCAGAAATTCTGCGTCGTGCAGTGCGGGGATCATGGAAAACACCCGCTTTTGCTCCCCCCATTTCAAGTTGGTCTGAAAACCGATGAGGTTCCACATGGTGCCCTCTTCGTCCTCGCGGCGAAGCTGCACGCAGGCGTAGCCGCGCTTGTTCGTGCGCGGGTCGTAAAGCCCGACGGGTTTCAGCGTGCCGAAACGCAACGTGTCCTTTCCGCGCGCCGCCATCACTTCCACGGGCATACACCCTTCGAATACGGCGGTGTTTTCAAAGTCCTTTTGCTCCGCCTTTTCCGCGGACAACAGCGCGTCGACGAATTTTTCGTACGTTTCCTTGTCCATCGGGCAGTTGATGTGATCGCCACTGCCTTTGCCGTATCTGTCGCCGAAAAAGGCATAGTCCATGTCGATGGACTCCTTCGATACGATGGGCGACGCGGCGTCGAAAAAAAACAGGTTGCCGCCCGTGACGGACTTTATCTTCTCTTCCAGCGGCGGAGTGGTCAGCGGACCGCTCGCCACGACGGTATATTCGTCAAAATCGATATCCGTTATCTCTTCGCAGAAGATATCGATGTTTTTTTCGCCTTTTAGTTTGTCGGTTATCTTCTGCGCGAACGCCTCCCTGTCCACGGCCAAGGCATTGCCCGCCGCAACGCGCGTTTCGTCCGCCGCCGCAATGACCATTGAGCCGAGCATGCGGAGCTCCTCTTTCAAAAGCCCGCAGGCGTTGCCGTATATATCGTTGCTCTTCAGGGAATTGCTGCACACCAGCTCGCCGAACTTTTCGCTGTGGTGCGCGGGCGTGGTTCGCGCGGGCTTGATGTCGTAAAGCGTAACGTTTACGCCGTGCGACGCGAGAAAATACGCCGCCTCGCTGCCCGCCAGCCCCGCGCCGACGATTTTAACTTTGTTCTTCATCGCTCTTTTGTTCTTTGTTTTCTTCCTTATAACCGCACTTTTTATCCGAACACTTCACGCCGTTTTCCGTCTTGACGAGGTACGCCCCGCATTTGGGACACTTCCCGCCCGTAGGCATATCCCAGCTCATGAACTTGCAGTCGGGATAAGCGGAACAGCCGTAAAACACCTTGCCGTAGCGGGAAAGCATCTTCTTCGTCGGCTTGCCGCAAACGGGGCACACACCCGCGTTTTCCGCCTGCGAAACGGTGTTGCCGCAATGCGTGCAGTAAAGATATTTGCCGAACTGCCCCTGCTTTTCCACCATCAGCTCGCCGCACTTGGGGCATTTTTCTTCCGACTTCACTTCGTTGAGCGCGCGGGTGTTCTTGCATTTGGGATAGTTCGAGCAGGCGAGAAACTTGCCGTACTTGCCCTCGCGCTCCACCATCATGCCGCCGCACTTTTCGCAGATCTGGTCGGTAGGTATGATAACCTTTTCGTTGACGGGCTTGATGTTTTTACATTCGGGATAATTCGAGCAGGCGTAATAGTTGCCGAACTTGCCGCTGTTTATCGTCATCGGCGCGCCGCACTTTTCGCACTTCACGTCGGTGATTTTGCTCTTTCTGACCATGTTCTCGAAGGGACGGTAGAAGTCCGCAATGAGTTTATGCCAATCCTTGCCGCCCTCGCCGATATCGTCGAGCGCGTTTTCCATGCGCGCGGTAAACGATACGTTCATGACGTCGGGGAAATATTTGACCAGAAAATCGATAAGCTGATAGGAAATGTCGTTGGGGACGAGATATTTGCCTTCCTTTCTGACGTATTCCCGCTTTTTATCGGAAAGTTTCGCCATGATGGTGGCGTAGGTCGACGGTCTGCCGATGCCCTTGTCCTCCATCGTTTTAATAAGCGTCGCCTCGGTGAACCTGAGGGGCGGCTTGGTGAACTTCTGCTCGGGCAGAAATTCCAAAAGCGCGACCTTTTCGCCTTCGGTAAGCGGCGGAAGAATGGGCGCGGACTCGCTGTCGTCGTCGTTTTCGGCGGCGGGTTTACTTTCCTCGTAAACAGCGGTAAAGCCCTTGAAAAGGAGCGTCCTGCCGCTCGCCTTGAACACGTAGTCGAGGCTCTCCACGTCGAGCTGCACGCTATTGTACTTCGCCTCGCTCATCTGCGACGCGACG
>CASETU010000193.1 GCA_949290895.1 uncultured Bacillota bacterium | reverse complement strand
GCGGGTTCGATAAAGTTCCCGATAAAAAAAGCGTAGTCAAGTGGGTATATTAAGGAATTAACAATGAATCTGACAAGTATTTTGACAGCCGTCGCCTATTACAGCTTTAAGGAACCGACCATTTCCGGTCTGAACAGCTGGATCGCGACGTTTATCAACTGGTTTCCGACCATTGTGCTCGGCGTTACGATGTTTACGCTGGCGCTTAAGCTCGTTACCTTTCCCCTCGACTTTTATTCGAGGGCGTCGATGCGCCGCAATTCTCTGAAAATGGAGCAAATGCGCCCGCAGCTGGAAAAACTGCAAAAGCAATACGCCGACGATAAACAGACTTATAACATGAAGATGATGGCGCTTTATAAAAAGGAAGGCTATTCCATGTTCGGCGCCTGCCTCCCCTCCATCATCACGTTGGTTTTCTTCATTATCGTTTTGAACGCGTTCAGCTCATATTCGACGTATCAGAACATCAAATACCTTTATAACATGAACACGGCGTTCAATTCCGTCGTGGACGAAGGCGTTTTAGATGTGGAAAACTATATCTGGCACGACGATGAAGGAAAAATTGTCATCGACGACGCTAAGATATACGAAGAGGCAAAAAAAAGCGAAGGATTTACCGAAAGCGGAAATGTCGAAATCGTTCTTTCCACGGAGCCGCGGCTGACCGCGACGTATAACTTTGCCGCCGACGCTTCTACGCAGAGCATCGGCACGGTAACGTATTTTACCGACGGCGGCTATATCGAATATAACAAAATCATTAAAAAGACGGGAGAAGGCGATGCGGCGGTTTACGATTTTGCCGCGACCAAGCCGGAACTCGTGCTGGAAGCCTTTAAAGCAAAGGGCATGAAAAATTCCGCGGGACAGACGTTTGAAAATTATTATGCGGAAGCGCTTAAGCAAGACGCTTCCCTTACGGAAGACGCTGCCGCGTATAACTTCGTTTTGGATATTCAGCAGACGCGTTCTGCGGAAAAATACCGCGAAGAAGAAGAAAGCTTTTTGTGGATAAAAAATATCTGGATGCCCGATACCCCCTTCCAACACCCCGTTTATAAAGATTACAATACGTTCAATTCCAAATATAATCTTTCAAAGTATACGTCCGACCCGAATCAGTACGAAAACCTGACGGCAAAGCTCGGAGAGGAAAAAGAACAGGTCAACGGGTATTTCGTGCTCGTTATCCTGACGGCGGGATTCTCCCTTTTGATGCAGTTCGTCATGTCCAGAGGACAAAAAGCGCAGATGGAATTGCAGAGCGTGGACGGACAAGCCATGATGACGCAAAAAGTCATGATGTGGATGATGCCCATTATGATGGGTTTCTTCTCCCTCATGTATACGGCGGCGTTTTCCGTTTATATCATCGTAAGCAATATCGTCAGCATGCTGACCACCCTTTTGATCAATAAGATCGTGGACGTGCGCTTTAAGAAAGCGCTTGCCGCGAAGGGCGAGGAAATGGAACTTCCCGAAGCGGAAGAAAAGAAAAGCAGAAAGAAGAAAAATAAGCGCGAACTGACGGCGAAAGAGAAAAAAGAAGCGGCAAAGAGCGGCAGAATCGTGAAAAAAGTTGTTCTGGAACGCACGGAGCGCGGCCTTGACGACAAAAAGGACGATAAAGAACAGTAAAAAAACGCAGACGGCGTTTTGTAAATAAGGCGGCAGAGAGCCGCGACGGAGGAAAAAATGGTTTTTAAAGGAAAGACGGTGGCGGAGGCCATCGCGGAAGGCCTTGCTTATTATTCCGTTACGGAAGAGCAGGCGGAGATCAAAGTTATTTCCGAAGAAGTGAAAGGACTTTTCGGAAAAGTGAAAAAGGAAGCAGAAGTAGATGTTTCCATCAAGCTTTCGGGCGGAAGCAGGGCTGTGCAGTTTTTGGAAAGCCTGTTTGAAAAGATGAACGTGAACGCCAAAGCAGAACTCGTGAGCGAGGGCGAAAACGTAGTCATCAACGTGATAACGACGAATTCTTCCGCAGTCATCGGATACCGCGGCGAGGTGCTGGACGCTCTACAGGCGCTTGCGGGCGCGGTTGCCAACATCGGCAACAAGAATTATAAGCGCGTTGTGGTCGATTGCGAAGGTTACAGAGAAAAGAGAGAAGAAACCCTCGTCAACCTGGCGAAAAAGCTTGCCGATAAAGCGGTAAGGCTGGGCAGGGACGTTTCCCTCGAACCGATGAACCCCTATGAAAGAAGGGTGATCCATTCCACGCTTGCGGCGAGCGAAACGGTTACGACGGCGAGCGAAGGCAAAGAACCCAACCGCCATGTGGTCATCATTCCCAACGAGAAAAAGCCTTACGTGAAGAAGTTTTACGACAGAAATCGCGGCGGCAACAAAAACTACGGCGGAAGAAGAGACAGAAACGACCGCCGCGGTGGCAACGACAGAAACCGCGGCAACAGGAGCGGGTTTACTTCCGCGGCGAGAGAGCCGAAGAAAAAGCCCTCCATGTTCGGTACGTATCTTGGCAACAGTTTGAAAAACGAAGAATAAAAATAAAAAGGACCGAAATTTTTCGGTCTTTTTTTGATTATCATTAAAATAAGACTGTTTAATTATCTTTTTTGAATATCCACTGATTAGTTGTGCGATAATTATCCGAATAGTATAACGGAAAAACAATCAAAACAAAAAATGTAAAAGATAAAAACAAAAAATAGCCTGAATTGGACAATAAAAAAACGGACTCTGAAAAAACTCAGAGTGGGAATGT
>CASETU010000192.1 GCA_949290895.1 uncultured Bacillota bacterium | reverse complement strand
CCCGTCGTTTCCGTTTCGGCGTCATACACGACGACTTCCGCCTGAAGCTTTACGTTCTCTTTTTCATCTAAAGGTTTTTCCGTAAGTTCATTGCCGCGACGACTGCACCCTGCCGTAAAACACAAAGCAAACGCAATCATCACTAATAAAACTTTTTTCATAAAACCCCTTTCCATTATATTTTTATATATATTTTATCAGTCTCATAAAAAATCCATCGAAAATCGACATTCTGCGATTTTTTATCTTTCGGCTCTTAAACCTGCGCGAACTGCGAATTGTAAAGGTTATAATAAAACCCTTTTTTCGCAAGGAGCTGTCTGTGCGTGCCCTGTTCGACGATACGTCCCTTATCCATCACGAGAATTTTATCCGCATGCTCGATGGTAGACAGACGGTGCGCCACGACGAAACTCGTCCGCCCCTCCATCATGGTATCGAACGCCTTTTGTATTTTGATTTCCGTGCGCGTGTCGATGGAAGACGTCGCCTCGTCCAAAATGAGCATATTCGGCAAATCGAGCATGATGCGCGCGATACATAAAAGCTGTTTCTGCCCCTCGGAAATACCGCCCGAATCCTCTCCGATAACGGTATCGTACCCGTTCGGCAGACGGCGAATAAAGCTGTCCGCATGGGCGTTCTTCGCCGCGGCGACGATGCTTTCCGCATCGGCGGAAGGCCGCCCGTAAGCGATGTTTTCCCGCACAGTGCCTTTCTTTATCCATGTTTCCTGCAACACCATGCCGTAAGAAGAATGCAGAGAATCGCGCGTCACGTCGCGTATATCGTGCCCGTCAACGGAAATGCTGCCCTCGTCCACGTCGTAAAAGCGCATGAGCAGGTTGATGATGGTGGTCTTGCCGCACCCCGTAGGCCCTACGATGGCGATACGCTGTCCCTTTTTCACCGCCAGGTTGAGGTCCTTGATAAGCTCCGTTTCTTTATTATAGGAAAACGCTACGTTATCGATATCCACATTCCCTTCGGCGTGCAGTTCGACGGCGTTCTCCGCGTCGGGCGTTTCGTGTTCGGCGTCCAGAACCTCGAACACGCGTTTTGCCGAAGTGAACGCGCTTTGCAATTCGGTCACGACGCCGGAAATTTCATTGAACGGCTTTGCGTAACGTGTGGCGTACATCAGAAACGCGGTGAGCGTGCCGACGGTAAAGGACACGGGGTCGCGCATGACCATGATCGCGCCAATAATGCCGACGGCGACATAGATGATGTTGTTGACGAACCGCGTCGCGGGGTTGGTGATGGAAGAATAAAAAGTCGCCCGCGTACCGCTTTCTTTGAGTTGCGCATTGATTTCGTCGAAACGCTTTTCGTTGTTTTCTTCCTGCGAAAATGCCTTGACGACCTTCTGATTGCCCACCATTTCGTCGATGAGCGCCGTAAGTTCCCCGCGCTTTACCGCCTGCTTACGGAATTCTTCCGCAGTGCTCTTCGCGATATAGTTCGCGATGATGAGGGAAAGCGGCGTGAATATGCCGACGACCAAGCCTATCTCCCAACGGAGCACCAGCATGATGATCAGCGTGCTGACGATTGTAACGAAGCCGTTGAAAAGCTGTGTGAACCCGAGGAGCAAACCGTCGGAAATTTCCGTAACGTCGGTGATGACGCGGCTTAAAATGTCGCCCTTGTCTTTGGAATCGAGAAAGGAAAGCGGCACCTTTTCCAGACTTTCTATCGAAAGATTGCGAATATCCCTAACCGTGCGATAGGTCAGTTTTTGCGTGAAGATGTTTGCCAGCCATTCGCTCACGAAAATCACGGCGACGACAACGGCTATTTCCACGACGATCCAGAAAAGGCGTTTGAAATCGACGTCGCCTTTGCCGACGATACAGTCCACGCCCTTGCCCGCGAGCACGGTGGAAAAGAGCGCCGCAAGCACGCTTATCGCCGAAAACAACAAGCTGAGCACCAAATACTTGCGGTTGGGACGGATAAACGCGTACAGTCTTTTGAGCATTTTCATATCCAGCGTCTTTTTCATTTCGCACCCCCTTTCGCCGCGAGCTGCGACGCGCATATCTCTATATAAACGCCGCACTTTTTCAAAAGTTCTTCGTGCGTGCCCGTGCCGACGATCTTCCCCTCGTCCATGACGAGGATTTTATCGGCGTTTTTGATGGCGCTGGCGCGCTGGGAAACGATAATGACTGTGGACTTGCAGTTTTCCGCAATCGCTTTGCGCAGGCGGTAGTCGGTGGCGTAATCGAGCGCCGACGCGCTGTCGTCAAGCACTAAAATTTCCGGATTGCCCACGAGGGCGCGGGCGATGGTCATGCGCTGGCGCTGCCCGCCGGAAAGATTGCGCCCGCCCTGTTCTATCATTTTATCGAGCCCGACGTTCCACGAATCGAGCACGTCCTTCATCTGCGCGATCTCCAACGCGCGGACGATCTCCTCGTCGGTCGCGTCCGCCTTGCCCCACTTTATGTTGCCGCGCACGGTGTTTTTGAAGAGCACCGCCTTTTGCGGCACAAGCCCGAATTTACTTCTGAGCGATTTGAATTTATATTCCTTGACGGGCATGCCGTCCACAAGGATTTCCCCCGAATCGACATCGTAAAACCGTTCCGCCAGGTTGATGACGGTAGACTTTCCGCTGCCCGTCCCGCCGATGATGCCCAGCGTTTCGCCGCGGCGCAAGGTGAAATTGATGTCGGTGAGCACGTTGTCGCCGCCGACGTTGTACTTAAAACATACGTTTTTAAATTCCAGCACCGTATCGGGATATTCAGAGTTTTCCTTCGTCCCTTCGACGAGGGAAGATTCCATGTCGAGCACTTCCTTTACGCGAGCGGAAGAGGCGCTGCCGCTCGCCACAACGACGACGAGGTTGGCAAACACCACCAAAGCGAGCAGGATTTGCGACATATAATTGATAAGCGCGCTGATCTCCCCTTGCGTGAGCGCGCCGTTATAGACGAAATTTCCGCCCAAATAAAGCACGAGCACGATGCCGAGGTTGACGAACACATACGTGACGGGGTTCAAAAGCGAGGAAACGACGCCCAGAACGGTCTGCATTTTCATGAGCCGCGCGTTCTTCTTCTTAAAATTCGCGATTTCCTCTTCCTGCATGGAAAACGCGCGGACGACGCGCGCCCCCGCAAGGTTTTCGCGCGTGATACCGTTGATTTCGTCGAGGGCGCGCTGCACCTTGCCGTTTTTGGGAATGGTGATCGCCATGATAAGCCAGATGAACAGCCCCATCGCGACGGTAACGCCCAAGAAGATGAGTCCCATCACCCAGTCGATGATGAGCGACGCGATTAGCGCCCCCAACACGATGAACGGCGAACGCAAAAAGAGCCGCAAAAAGCGATTAACGCCTTTTTCCGACTGGTTGATATCCGCGGTGATGCGGGTAATGAGGGTGGGCATGCCGAGGGAATCGAGTTCCGCGTGCGAAAAAGAATTTATCTTTTTATACACCGCCGTGCGCAGTTCCGTGCCGTACCCGTGCGCCGCCTTTGCCGCGTAATATTGCGCGATGAGCGAACAGCCCAGCCCCATCGCGGCGAAACAGCAAAGCATGAACGCCATAAAATAACAGTACATTTCGTTACCGTTCTTTATGCCGACGTCGATGATCTCCGCCATCACGATGGGAACGACGAGCTCCAGCGCCGCCTCAAAAAACTTGAAGAGCGGCGCGATGATTGCTTCCTTTTTGTAATTGCTCAAAAATTTCCTTAATTTCCACATAGTCCATCGATAAAGCGCCCACCCCCGCACCGCAAAGCGGCGGCGCACGAAAGGGCCGCGGCGCAACGCAAACTCTTTGTATTATTATATCGCAAAAATCCTTATCATATTAACCGATACCGGCTCGTTTGCCGTAAAGAATATCCCCACGGCTAAAAAACGTGCTTTCGTCCCGAAACTGCCGTTATTGTGACGATGACGAAAATTTACGCCGCTTTCTAAGCTAACCGCTTTTAACGCGCGGCTCTACCGCCGCGCCAAAAGGGCAAACGGTTTTCAAGCAACCGTCGACGCGAACGCCGCTGTAGGCAAAAAATCACCAGTCGTCTTTCGGCGTGCGCTTGATGTCGTCGTAAAATTCGAAATACTTTTCCTCGTCGGTTTTCTGATTGTCGGAAAGCTCCTCGTCTTCGAGTCCGTCGTCGTCCAGCTCCTCGCTCTTCCGCATTCTGTCGTATTCACCCATTATCAACTACCGTCAATTTATAATCAAGCGTATATTAAACCACGTTTTATAAGTTACGTTTAATATATAACAAAAAAAGGCGTTCATAAACGCCTTTTTTCAATCAGTCTACCAATTCGACGACCGCCATCGGTGCGGCATCGCCTTTTCTGTCGCCGAGCTTATAGATTCTGGTATATCCGCCGCCCTGGCCTTTTTCTTCCTTTCTTGCGGCATACTTAGGCGCGAGTTCGTTGAAAATCTTTTCCACAAGCGGATGATTTACGTCTTTCGTACGCTTTTTGTATTCCGCCTTGCTTTCCTTGCTGCCCTTAATTTCCTGCAAGTCGTTGACTTTCGCCATGATCTTTCTTCTTGCCGCAAGCTTTTTGGAACCGTCTTTCACGACGGTCTTTACGCTTACCTTGCCCTTCGCGTCGGTCACTTCCACCTTTTCTTCGATGGTGTTTTCATAGTTGTTGACCGCAAGGGTGATTATCTTTTCGGCGTAGCTTCTCACTTCTTTCGCTCTGGCTTCGGTGGTTTCGATTTTTCCGTACCACAGCAGGTAAGACGCCTGATTTTTGATTAACGCTAATCTTTGGGTGGAATTCAATCCTAATTTCCTTGGCACTTTTTTAGTCCTCCTTGTCCTTGAGCTTTAACCCCAAGCTCTCTAATTTGTAAATGACTTCGTCTAACGATTTCTTACCCAGGTTACGGACTTT
>CASETU010000191.1 GCA_949290895.1 uncultured Bacillota bacterium | reverse complement strand
TTTTGCGGGGGCACGCCTTTCATTTTTTCGTTTTGACGATAAATTCGCGGTTGTGTCGGCTTGCGCGTGTTTTTCCGTTTGCGCGTGTTTTTTTGTCTGCGGTCAATAGTCGCTCTTTCCCAAAAGGTAGTCGCAGCTCACGTTAAAAATTTCCGAAAGTTTTAAAAGGGTGTCGAAATCGCATTCGCGCGAGCCGTTTTCCCAGTGCGAAACCGTGCGTTCCAGCACGTTTGCCGCCTGCGCCAACTGCTTTTGCGTCAAGCCCTTTTCCGTTCTCAGTTCCTTCAGCTTTTTGGCAAATTCGTTTTTCATAATTTTATGATAGAACAAAATGTTCTTAATTTGTTGACAAAGAACAATTTGTTCTGTATAATGTACGATAACGGGAGGGATTATTCATGGAGAAATTAAGTTCGGAAAATTTTGAAAAAGCAAAGCAGGTTTTGTCTGCCTATCGGGGGAAGGGGTATGCCTATTTGCCGTCGGCATTGCAAAAACTGAAAGCGGAAGATTTTCGTTTTCTGCAGGCAAAGAACGTCAAAGTTTACCGCTACGACGTCAAGGCGCGGGTATGCGGTTACAGGCTGGAAGACGAAGTGCGTTATACGCGGGAATTTTTGGTGGAATATACCTTTTATGTTTCCGACAATGCGGAGTACGCAAAGACCAACGATATGCTTTATGCCGCGTCGCCGGACGATGCGCGCGGTAGGCTTGCTTCGGATATGGCGAAAAAACTGTATTCTAAACAGTTCCGCGACATCGGGTATACGTTTGATAAAGCTTTTATCAACGATTTGATTTATTATAAGCCCGAAACGGTGGACGAAATCGCGCAATATATGGCGGAAATGGCTTACGGAGCGAAAGGCAAAACGCAGAAAATAACGGTTTACGTGCAGAAAATTTCCGAAAAGGTGAGCGTCGAGCCGCCCGTATGCGTCGGCGCGGCGGGCAGGGCGGTCGGCAAAGTCGTTTTGGGGATTTTGATCGTCGCACTCGTTCTGTTCGGCATTTATCAGCTGGGAATGCATTGCTGAATTTCTGCGCCGCGCGCCTTAACGGGCGCGCGGCGCAATAGAAAAGACAAAAGCGCGGAAAAATACCGCAAATTTATGAAAAACCGATAAAAACCGCTGAAAAAACGTTGACAAGGCGGCTTTTTTTTGTTAATATAAATAAGCTTGAAGAAGAAGTTACCCTTCTCGCCGTGCGGCTCAGCCTATACGTGCTCGATACTTTTTAAGATATATTCGGCAATTTGCCGTTTATATATTTTCGGTATGCATGGGTCGCTTCGGTTTCAAAGCGGCTTTTTTTGTTGTGAAAAGGGGCGGTTCCGCTCAAAAAATAAAGAGGTATAAAACTATCAAAGAACAACATCAGATCAACGAAAACATCAAAGACAGGGAAGTCAGGCTCATCGACGAAAACGGCGAACAGATGGGAATCGTGTCCGGCAGGGAAGCTTTGGAAATCGCGGAGGAAAGAGAACTCGATTTGGTCAAGATCTCGCCCAACGCCAATCCCCCCGTATGCAAGATCATGAACTACGGGAAGTATGTTTTCGAGCTCGCGAAAAAGGAAAAGGAAGCGAAGCGCAATCAAAAGCTCGTGGAGATCAAGGAAGTGTGGCTGTCAATGACCATTGACGTAGGCGATTTGAACGTCAAGGCCAAGCAGGCGCAGAAATTTCTTACGAGCGGGAACAAGGTCAAGGTATCCATTCGCATGAAGGGCCGTCAGAACGCGCACGCGAATCTGGGCATCGAAGTGATGAACAGGTTTTTCGCGTTGGTAAAGGACTACGGCGTCATGGAAAAACACCCCCTTACGGAAGGCAGGAGCATCTGGATGATGCTTGCGCCCGTCAAAGCGTAAGAGGAAAACTGAAACAGATTATCTGCCGTCGCAGCCGCGGCGGTTTCCGATAATAGAAAAATTACGGGAGGGCTGAATTATGCCGAAAATGAAGACCAAAAGTGCCGCGAAAAAGCGTTTCAAAGTCACTGCCAGCGGAAAAGTGAAGAGAGCGCATTCGGGCAAGAATCACATTTTGACTAAAAAAGACAGAAAGAGAAAGAACAGTTTAAGACAGGGCGCTTACGTCGACAAGGGACAGGAAAAGACGATT
>CASETU010000190.1 GCA_949290895.1 uncultured Bacillota bacterium | reverse complement strand
GACCGATAAAACAAGAAAAATAAATGACGGAATTAAACTTGATTCGCAATATCGCATCACAACGCCTAAAACAGAAAATTCGTACAGAACGATTCTATTACCCCGTAATCTTGTTGAATTATTAAAAAATTTAAAAGGAACTGCACTCGATACAGACTTTGTTTTCGGTAATGAAAATAAAATCATGCCATTTAATACTTTGCAAAATGCATTTAAACGGTATATAAAAAGATCAGGTGTAAAAGATATTCGCATCCACGATTTGCGACATTCGCATGTTTCTTTGCTTATTAACAAGGGTTCAAACCAAATTGCTACCCTTTACATCATAGCAGCACGCCTTGGCGATACAGTAGAAATGATATTAAAAACTTACGGACATTTATTTCCTAATAATCAAACCGAAATTATCAGCAAATTAAACATCGATTTTTAATTTTTGTGCCTAAACTGTGCCCAAGCCTAAAATAGGCTTTATTTTTAATACTAAAATACAAAAAAAGCACTTAAAAAGTGCTTTTTTTGACTTTGGTGCGGATGACAGGAGTTGAACCTGCACGGAGTTACCACAGGAACCTGAAACCTGCGCGTCTGCCAATTCCGCCACATCCGCATAAAAAAGATTTTTCGTCTTTTTATTTTTAAGCTCCCGCCCGAAAGCTCGTTTTCTTTCGGGCGGTTGCTTATATATATTACATTTTTTTGCTTTTTTTGGCAAGCGTTTTATCGCTGTTTTCTCAAATTTTTTACATCTTAGGCGAGTAGTTGGGCGATTCCTTCGTAATAGAAATATCGTGCGGATGGCTTTCGATGAGCGCCGCGTTCGTGATTTTGACGAACTGTGCGTTCTTTCTCAAATCGTCGATGGTCGGCATACCGCAATATCCCATGCCCGCGCGGATACCTCCGATGAGCTGGAAGATGATTTCGCTGATCGCTCCGCGGTAAGGCACACGCCCTTCCACGCCTTCGGGAACGAGTTTTTTCGCGTTTTCCTGGAAGTATCTATCCTTGCTGCCGCAAGCCATTGCCGAAAGAGAACCCATGCCCCTGTAGACTTTGAAACTTCTGCCCTGATAGATTTCGATATCCCCCGGGCTTTCCAACGTGCCCGCAAAGAGCGAACCGATCATGACCGCCGAAGCACCCGCGCCGAGCGCCTTCGTGATGTCGCCGCTGTACTTGATACCGCCGTCGGCGATGATCCTCTTGCCCATCTTATCCGCAACTTCCGCCGATTCCATAATCGCCGTAAACTGCGGCATACCGATACCCGCTACGATACGCGTGGTACAAATAGACCCGGGCCCGATACCGACCTTGACGACGTCCGCGCCCGCGTCGATGATGGCTTTCGTGCCCTCCGCCGTGGCGACGTTGCCCGCGATAACGGGCAAATTAGGATACTTTGCCTTGACTTTGGAAATCATGTCGAGCACGCCTTTGGAATGTCCGTGCGCCGTATCGATGGTGATGATGTCGACTTTCGCTTTAACCAGCTCGTCGATCCTTTCAAATGTATTCGCGGCAGTGCCGACCGCCGCGCCGACGAGCAGTCTGCCGTTTTTATCCTTCGCGGAATTGGGGTACTGAATGGCTTTTTCGATATCCTTGATGGTGATAAGCCCTTTCAGATAGCCCTTTTCGTCCACGATGGGAAGTTTTTCGATTCTGTGTTTGCCCAAGATCTTCTGCGCCTCTTCCAGCGAAGTGCCTACGGGAGCGGTCACGAGATGATCTTTCGTCATGATGTTATCGATGGGCTGATCGTAATTGCTTTCGAAACGCAGATCGCGGTTGGTAAGAATACCGACGAGCTTTCCGTTCTTCGTGATAGGAACGCCGCTGATGCGGTATTTTTCCATGAGCGCGACAGCTTCTTTTACGCTGTTTTCAGGCGAAAGGTAGAACGGATCGGTGATGACGCCGTGCTCGCTGCGCTTGACTTTATCGATATGCGAAGCCTGTTCTTCGATGGACATATTCTTGTGAATGATACCGATGCCGCCTTCCCGCGCCATAGCGATAGCCAGCCTGTTTTCGGTAACGGTATCCATCGCCGCGCTCATCAAAGGGATATTCAGCTTGATATCCTTTGTGAGGTGCGTGGACAAATCCACCTGATACGGCAGCACCGAACTCGCCTGCGGTATGAGCAGCACGTCGTCGAACGTATAACCGTCTTTTACAATCTTACCCATTATAATTTCTCCTTTATGTTAAATCTTGCAGAATTTTATCAATATACAAAATATCGCTTTGCAAATCTTCGTCCTCGACCCTTTGAGAAAGCGCGGAAAGCTTATCCTTCAAAGCGGAAAGAAAGGCTTTATCCTGCGAAACGAGCGGACTGTACAAAAGCATTTGATACGCATTGTAATCGGGATACTCCCCGTTTGCAGTCGCGGAGGCAAAGGACAGCACTTCTTCATCATTATAATCTTCTGCGTACATAGCCAGCGCGGTATTGCCGTAAACGTAATTTTTATAAGAAACGTTAACGCCGTCCTGCGAAGCGCAGATGTCGGAAAAATCTTCCCGCCCTATTAAAATATTGCCGTATTTGATTGTGCGCTCGTAATCTTCCGCCGTAACGGACTTATCGAAAACATTTGTCAAATCATCGACTTCGCCGAATTTCTGATAAGCGAGCTCGGTGTACCACAGCGACAAAGAACGGTTTCCCACGCCGTCCAAGAGGGTTGCCATCGTGCGGGGCGCGTACATCGTCATTGCAGTCAGCACCAGCAAGAACACGGCGAGCAGCGACGCGAGGGTTATGAGCGCGGTTTTGACTATCAGTTTTTTCATAAATAATTTCCGAAAAAAGTCTTTTTTGCCGACTTTTTCCCATTGTATCAAAATCCGAATAAAAAATCAAGTTATTTTTTATTTAACGAAGGCGGAAACGGATATTTTTTTGAAAAAAATATATAGTTTAACGAATACGGGAGGCTTTGTCCGCATAAGATTTACCGTTATGAAAAAATCGCTTATTTTGATCGCCGTGCTGAGCGTTTGTTTGTTATTCAGCGCGTGCTCGAAGGAAAACAGACTGCTCCCCTACGTCAGCGAGCTGACGGAAAACGTTTATTACGGAGAAAGCGAACACTATTCCCTGCGCGGAAAAAGCGGCTTTATCGAAAAAGAACGCGCGCACGACGGCAAAAAGAGCGCGCTCCGCGACGAACTTGTGCTCACGCTGCTGAGCGAAACCGCCGAAGAAGCGGAAATCATTGCTGAAATCACCGTAGACGGAACCGTCATGACGGAAAAATTCGAGTTGAATCCCGCAACGTTTGCCATGAATGCGGTATTCGAATACCGTCCCGAAGTCTCCGAATTCGAAGTGACGATATCTCAAAACGGCGAAAAGGAAACGGTGACGATGAAATCGGCGCTGCCGGAAAACACCCTGACCTTAAGCGGCGCTTTGGACGCGCTTTACGCAAACCAGAAAGCGCTGGTGGACGGATATATGCAAAACAACGTATTCAACGGCGAAATCCGCGCAAAGGTTTTATTGCGCAACGGAAAAGCTTACTGGTACATCGGACTCATCGACACGAGCGGCAGAACGCACGCTTTGCTCATCGACGGAGCGAGCGGCGAAATCCTTGCGGCAAAAGACGTATTTTAACGGCGAAACAACAAAAAGACGGATACGTCCGTCTTTTTGTCGATACAATACCGCGCCGTCCGTTTTGTAAACGGGCGGCGCGGCTTTTTTATTTTTTCTATCGATATAGCGCTTTACTCCGCTGCGGTTTCGACAGCCTGATCGGGCAAAGAACTTTCCCCGTCAGTATCGGTTTCCCCGCCCGTTTCCTCGGGCTGAGAAGTTTCTCCGCCGTCGCCGTCATCGGACGGCAGGGTTTCTCCGCCCTCGGGTGTCTGCCCGGGGATATCGATACCGCCCTTGATTTCTTCGATTAGATTGCCGATATTGAGGTTTTTATCGCAAAATTCCTGCATGAAGTTGATGTTTTGGAACTTGCTTTCGTCCAAAGCCTTGTTTACCCCTTCAATGCCGAGAGTGCCGACCATACCGAGCAAACAAAGCATTATTACGCCGTAAAGCGCGAAATTGAACACGCCTCCGAGAATATGGTCGATGGCTTTCATGACACCCGCTTTGGGCGCAAGCTTACGCAAAAGCCATTTTACGATGGCGAAAACAATGCTGAGGACGATAAAGAGCACGATCGCCTCCGCAAGCGATATGACAGCCGTGGCGAGCGTGGCCTTAAGACTTTCGCTCAACGCGTCGGGCAACACGCCCGCAAGCGACGATATCCACGAAGCTATAAATTCTATTTTATTGAATACGGAAACGAGCAGAACGATTAAGACGATCTTCAGCACAAAAAACAGGTTGTTTAACCCGTTTTTCATGAACCCCGAAACCAGTCCGACGATAAGCGCCAACGCAAGGAATACCGCAATGACGATATCGATCGCCGCGCCCGCTCCGAACAGCAGATTGTTGAACATTTTTTCCTCTTAAAATTGAAAGGTTATTTATTGAAATTGTCTTTGAGCGAAACGATCTCCGAAAGGACGACTTTGCCTCCACTCACGAGTTTTTTGTAATACCCTACGCGCATGAACTGGAAGGGTTTTTCTTCGCTTTCCATAACGTATGGTTCGACTTTTCCGCAGAATTTATGCACCGATTCGGTATTCATGCGCTCGGAAAAGTCCTG
>CASETU010000189.1 GCA_949290895.1 uncultured Bacillota bacterium | reverse complement strand
GATTTAGAGATTGCTTCATGTCCTGTATGCTATTTGATCATTACGTTAACGCCAAATAAAAAATTGCATAAAGTCAATGTGAAGCTGTTGGCGGAGGAACGCGTGGCATATGATACTTGCGGCGATGAAGATATGGTAAAAGAAATACGCTCCGGCGTTTTAAATGTAAAAGGACGTCAGATATCGTACATGGGACTTAGAAACCAAAAACCGCTTTCCCATGCTGCAGATGAAGTCGGAGCAGACTGGGGATATTATTATCTTGTCGGCGATGTAGCTTGGAAAGAAGAATATGCAGGAAGAAAATATATCGGGGCTGAGCGGCAATGGAAAAACGTTGATAAAAAAATGCGTTCATCTCTTTTAATGGCTTATGACGATACCGTTTCGATTTTTTATTACGGAGAATGGTTAAAAGGGTATTTTTTTCGTAACGGAAAAACGATTTTTGATGCTATTGAATTTGCGGAAAACAAACAGGAAGAGATCGAAAACGCATGCAAGGAATTTGACGATAGACTGGTTCGTGAAGGTATCAAATATGGAAAGGATTATTTAAATCTTGCTTATGCGTCGGTAAGGCAGATTATGGGCGCAAGTAAAATCGTGGAAACAAAAGACAAACGCGTGCTGTTTTTGACAAAAGAATGCAATTCCGACGGCTGTATTGCTACGGTCGACGTATCGTACCCCATGCTTCCGTTCTGTAAAAAATACAATGTAACTTTGCTCAAAGGCATGCTTTATCCAATCATGGATTTCGCAAAAATGCCGATTTGGAAAGAAAAATTTGCTCCTCACGATGCGGGTGTGTATCCGTATTGTATAGGGCAGCATTATGCCGTACAGTGCGGAGGAGACAGCGAATATTGTTATAAGGACTGGTCAAAGCCGGAAACTTTGCCGTTTTACTATCTTTTTCCGAAAGATAATAATATTTACGAATATTACAAGCAAATGCCCGTGGAAGAATGTGCAAACATGTTGATCATGGTTGCTTTTACGGAAGATAAAAATATGATAAAGGAAAATATCGAATTGTTGCAAAAGTGGGCGGACTATCTTGTAGAGAAAGGCTTGATTCCCGAAAACCAGCTTTGTACCGACGATTTTGCGGGCCATATCGATAAAAACGCAAATCTCGCCATAAAGGCGATTATGGGTATAAAGGCGTTTGCGGTTATTGCAAAGATAGCGGAGAACGAGCAAACTTCCTTGCAATACGGAAAAACGGCGCGTGATTATGCTGAAAAATGGATGCAACTTTATATGCGGAACGACCATAGCGTGTTATCGCAGGGTGACGAAGACACGTACAGCTTAAAATACAACCTCGTTATCGACAAACTTTTGGGCGAGCGGGTTTTTCCCGAAGAAATGAACGAAAAGGAAACGGATTACTATCTTACGAAATCGAAAAAATACGGTATACCTTTGGATTCACGTGTGAAGTATACGAAGTCCGACTGGCTGATGTGGTCCGCCGCCCTTACGGAAGATATCGAAAAGCGGAAACGCTTTGTGGATATGCTGGCGCGCTTTTTAAGGGAAACAGAAGACCGCGTGCCCTTCAGCGACTGGTACGACACCGAAACGGGGCGGTATATCACTTTCCGCAACCGCACGGTACAGGGCGGGATATTCATGCTTTTGCTGACGTGAAAAAACAATGCCTTTGCCGACGCGGGGGCGGAATCGATTTGTGAAAAAATAAAAAATAATCATAAAGGAGAAAAATGATGACAAAGACAAAAAAGACTTCATTTGTTGCGGCGCTGGCGATGACTGCGGTTTTTGCGTTGTCGTTGGGGTTCGGAATGCTTGGGGGCGCGGGGCGGAATTTCGCGGCGGCGCAGTCGTATGCGTCAAGCGAAAGCGTACTCGTATACAATCCTGCGGAGTTCAAAGTTACGGAAGATTACGCTCCCTTCGTTCCCGCGGCGATGATGAGCACGGCTGGCGGCACGACGCTGCTCGACCCCGACGGGGAACAGACCATGCGCCTCGACGGCGATAAGACGGGGCTTTTAATCGAGAGCGTGCAGACGGGGGAGGCCGTGGAAGGCAAGAGCTTTTCCTTTGCTAACGCGATGAGCGGCGAATTTTCCATGGACTTCCGCGTGTTTTCCGAAAAGAGCGTGGTCTCGCAAATCACGCAGGCCTCGGTAAAGGGCGGCAACATCAGCATGCGGGAAGATACGTGGAACCCGTATATGGATATACGCGAGATCGGTATTACGATACGTTCCGTTTCCGACGAGAGCAAGGCGTTTACCGTTTATGTGTACAGCGGACAGTGCTACGCGTGGAATTACGAAGCGGTCGCCCGCGTCGCCATAGAGGGCGAAAGCTTTTTGGACGACGGGCTTCCCGGCTACGGCATTTTCGAAGGGGACGCCGGCGCGGGATACGGCTACACCACGCCTTTGCAAGGTACGAGTTTTTCCAACGCTAACGTGAGAAATAAGGAAACCTACAGCACCACGATAAAATTCGACCCGACGACGATGTGCGTTTACGGAGTCAATAAGACTGCCACCACGATTTTTGAAGGCTATATCGGCAATATTGGCGCAGATTATCAGGAAGAAGACGTTTTAATTCGCAACGTCGGCACCAACAGAATGTCGGCGGACGACAGCGGCAAACTTATTCAGAGAGAAGGTCTTAAGACCTTGTCCGCAAAAGATTTTGCGTCGGGATATACCGTGGAAGTTACTATCGAGAACATGACTTCCGACACTGCGCCGCTGACCGTTCTCAATTCTCTTGGCGCGGATGAGGAAAACGACGGCTTCCACAACAACGGCAAGGCTGTCGTCGTGGAAGGGTATGAAAACGGCTATCCCCGCACGGCAAAGATGGTCATTTACAGCGTGAACGGACAGGAATTTGTAAAAAACGACGAATGGACGGTAGAGCAGGTGGACAATACCGTCATCGCATTCGATACCGAACGCGGGTTGACGCAGATAACCAAGCCGCGGGACGACACCCCGCTTAACGCGGAATACGTTACGGACGTCAAGTACGGCGACCAGGCGGGCAGCACGCGCTTTATCAGCAGCGGAGAAGCCGTAGATTTTTCGCCGTGCGATTCCTATTACAATTATTTTAACGCAAACGGGACCGTCAGCTTGCCCGTTTATCTGAAAGATAACGGCGAGGCGAATGACTATACGCTGCAGATTTGGACCAAGAGCGGCACATGGATTGCCGAAGTCGCTTTGAAGGCAAACGAATGGGTCACTTTGACCTTTAAAGGTCAGGCGGTATGGGGATTCTGTCTTTCCGATTGTTATTTCACCGTTCATCAGGATTGGGCATGCGAGGCGGGCGATGAATTTTATTTCGGCAAGATGACCATTTCTCTGGGCGAATACAATATTGACAAAGTGATTTTGCTCACGTCCGAGGCGGAAAACATCGCCGCGGAGAGCAACTCTTTCGCCCTTGACCCCGCCGATTTTCTGCAAAGCGGCGAATACGTCCTCGGCATGACGGCTTTGTCCGAAAAATATGCGCCCGTAGGTTCACAGGAAGGTCAGTATGCGGACTTTTACAGTAAAAACGAAGTGACGGGAACGGGTACGAACAACACTTACGAGTCTGACCCGTATTCGGACGTGCTAGAACTCGGCGTGAAAATCACTTCCGAAACAGACCCGACACAATCTTTTACCGTGTATCTTTCTTCCCGTTCGACTTACAGAGCTCGTGCGACGACAAGGGTTTACGTAGAGGGCGAGAGCTATCGCAACGGCAGCGGGCAGAAAGGGATCGCCTATACTTCGACGGCAAATACGGCTTTGGTCGTACCGGAATTGCAAAAAGGCGGCGCGAGCGGTACCATGGGACAATGGGGCAATGCGGGAACAAACTACAACGCAATGGACGAATTGATAAGTTTTATCAAATTCGACCCCGTAAACATGAAAGTTTATTCTTACGGTTACAGTTGGAATTTAATCCGCGATCTGACTTCTACGACGTACGCGACGGCGGGCGGAGAAAGGTCTACGGATAAGCTGGGAACGCTCGATGCTTCCGCCTTTACGGACGAAAACGGAGAGGCGACCTTTACGATGGAAATATTCGTTTCCATGATGAATACGGAATGGAACAAGGGACTCGACACGATTTATCACCTCGCGGACGGCAGGACACAGACGGCTGTAAATACGGGGTATACGGGCGTGGACGGGAAGTACGTGCTTTCTTCCGGTTATGACAGGAAATGTTCTATATTGATTGCATCGGGCAGACTCAGTCAGGACACCGTGCCCACCGCGGAACACGTTGTTTTGCCCGAAAACGGATATGAAGTTACCTATGAATGGACGACTTTGGACCGCTTTGAAGACGTGGAAGTTTCCGAAAGCGTTACCCTTTCCGCGCCGCAGGTCATCAATCTTTTTGAAACCAAAGACTACGAAGGCGAGGTCAGTTATTCCTGCGTGGAAAACGGCGATAGCGGCACGATAGAATTCGTCGACGGCGCGGGGACCTTTACGCCTGCGGGAGTCGGGGAATACGTTATTACCTGTGGCGAATACAGCAAGACGATAAAGGTCGGATATAAAATCAACTACGACGGCGGCAACGGCGAAACTTCAGCGATCGTTACCGAAAACACGATAACGCTCGGCGACTACGAACCGACCAATTCCGAAGAGGCGTTTATCGGTTGGGAAGTAGAAAATATGGCAGGCTTGTATTCTTCGGATTACGTTTTGCCCCTTACGGAAGGCGCAACGCAATATTTTGAAGCGAAATTTATAGACCTCGAAATGATGGCAGGCGCTGGAATCCGCTTGAATTTGAGCACGCCGGGCATTCGTTTCGGCGCGACGGTGGGCAAGGAAAATTATGAGGAAGTAACCGTCCTGCTCGGCGAGGAGAATTATGTCTTTAACTATTCGATGACGGGAAACTGCAAAACCGTTACGAAAGAAATCGAAAAAGAGCGCATCGTTTATGACGCAGAAATCGGAAAATATGTAACTTATGCCTCTGTCGTAAATCTATCCGAAACGCAGTATGCGACGAATTTCTATGCTAAAGTGAATTTCGCCTATACAACGGCGGACGGCAAGGAATTGAACGTTTACGCAAAGGAAACCGAAGACCCCGAACGCTGCGTGCAGGAAGTCGCGCGAAAGGCGTTGGAATCGGGCGATTCTTATTCCGAAGAGGAGATTGCGATTTTGGAAGAATTTGCAAATCTGAAATACGCCAAAACGCTGTATTCCGAAATCGACGCGACAAATCACGTGCAGGGAATCGGTTCGGATGAAAATTATCTGTACCTTTGTTATACGTCCGAGGTCGTGAAACAAGATCTTAAAACAGGGGAAATCGTGGGGGAGCTGAAAAACATTATACCGCTTTCCCACTCGCACGGCGGTAACTGCGAAGTTTATGACGGCAAATTATATATAGCCCTTGCGATGAGTGTGATTATGGGGCAAACGGAAGTGGTATACGAGCCGAATGTCTTTGTCTTGATTGTGGAAGTCGACAAGCTCGTCGGCACGGTGGACGCAATGGATACCGATATAGTCAATATAGTCTACATCGGCGCGCCCATTTTGGAACTTGCAAAAGCGAAAGGTTATAATAAAGACGGAACGTTGCTGGAAGATAAATACGACTTGATCGGCGGAAAATTCGGCGTGCTCAATTCTACCGACGGACTGACATTCGGACCGAAACCCGGGGCGAACGACGGAAAAATGTATCTTACGATCAGCGCGAGTTATCCTTCCGCGGTTACGCAGGTGGACGGATTTTACGCTTACGACAGAGGGGACACGAGTTTTACGCCGGTTTATCAGTATGACGTGACGCAATGGGAAGAATTGGGATATTATATGTCTTTTTCCGAAGTCGTCGCAAAATTTAAAGAAGGGAATGTGACGGAAGACGATTTCGTCGGTCCTTCTGAGTTCGACAATATCTGGTTTTACGAAATGGGTTTTCAGGACTACGGTATACAGAATATATCTTACGACGCCTATCAGAACGTATACATTCTTGGCACGTACGGTAAGCAATCTTCAGTAACGGAATATGAAAACTTTTGGGGATTCGTGCTCGATGCGAGCAAGGCGGAAATGCAAGTCATACCCAACAGCGGCGGTTTTGAAGGTGCTGTTCTCAGCGAAAAATGCGGCAAAATCGGCGAAGGCGGCATTTGGGGATTCTATTACGGAGGCGGCGGAATTTACTGGGGGACGGGCATTACCTGTCTCGGCGACGGCTATTATTACGTTTGCAAAAGCGTGACGGCTTCGTCGGGCAACGCCGCGGCGGAAGTTACCCTCTATCGGTGGAACATTAACCCAGAAAACGTCAATACCGCCGATTCCCCGTTCGAACAGGTATTATAAAATATAAGGAGAAAATATTATGAAAAATTACTTGAAGCCGAAAGCTGAAATCACTGTTTTTATTGTTTCCGACATTATGGGAACTTCCGAACCCGATACGGTTTTTGACGGGTCTGATTTCATCTGAAAAATTCGTTTGTCTGCGGAAACCGCATTTTGCGGTTTCCGCGTGCAATCGTTTTTCGGCGGTAAAGAGAGGAGAGAAAATGAGTAAAGCCAAAATCATGAAATTTTCCGAGAAAAAATTGAAAAGCACGCTGTTTATCATCGGTATGCTCTTTTTACCGATACTCAATTTTTTCGTGTTCTACGTATACGTAAATTTTAATTCCGTTTTAATGGCGTTTCAGGTCAATATAGGGAACGTTACAAAATGGGGACTCGATAATTTTTCCACAATGTTTACGGAATTTTCGCTATCGGGAGGCGTGCTGGGCGTCGCTTTGAAAAATACCTTTTTTTACTTTTTTACTTCGCTCCTCATCACTTTGCCGCTGTCTTTTTTCCTCAGCTATTTCCTGTATAAAAAAATAGCGTTTTATCGGGTGTTCAGGGTGATTTTTTATCTGCCGAACATCATTTCCGCGTCGGTGCTGGTCGCTTTGTTTAAATACTTCATCGCAACCAACGGTCCCGTCGCCTTTATCGGCGAAAAACTCGGTCTGGGCGCGCTGCCCCCGCTTTTGATGATGAGCGAGACCGCCACGAAGGTAATCGTTTTTTACTGCATATTTTTTGGTCTCGGGGGAAACTTGATTTTGTTCAGCGGCGCGATGTCCAACATCGACAGCGGCATCGTGGAGGCGGGCAAAATCGACGGCGCGGGGATTTTTACAGAAATGTTCCGCCTTGTCGTTCCGCTGATATGGCCTACGCTTTCCACCATCATCATTTTCCAGTTCATCGGGATATTCAACGCCAGCGGACCTATTTTGCTGTTCGGAGGCGGGCAATTCGATACTTGGACGATTTCCTACTGGATATACGATAAAGTTACTTTCGGCAACACGCTGAACTATCCCGCGGCGGTCGGCTTGTTCTTTTCCGCGGTGGGCGCGCCCATCGCTCTGCTGGCGCGTTGGGCGCTGACTAAGTTTTTCGATTACGAATGAACGGGGAGGAAGAATCATGCGCATTTCAATCAAAATAAAACGCACCAAAACGGAAATTGCCGCGTTCGCTATCGTGTTCGCTTTGTTCTTGCTTTACGCGCTTTTATTGCTCCTGCCGTTCGCATACGGGTTCAATATCGCGCTCAAGGAAAACGGCCGCGCGTTTATGCGCGACCCCGTGGGAATAAATTATCCCTTTTATTTCATTAACTTCATAAAAGCGTTCAGCGAGCTGAAAATCAACGAAAATACCACGTTTTTGACGATGACCTTCAATTCCCTTTGGTATGCGGCGGGCTCGACGCTGATGTCCATTACCGCCTGCACTTGCACGGCTTACGTGGTGGCGAAATACAACTTCAAGGGCAGGGGGTTCATTTACGGAACGGCGCTCATCGTGATGATGATTCCCATTTACGGCGCTCTGCCCGCGCAATACAAGCTTTATACGAAACTGAGTCTCGTCAACTCGCCCTTTATCCTCATCACTTCTTTCGGCGGGTTCGGCGTTTACTTTATTTACATTCACGCGTTTTTCAAGTCGCTTTCCTGGAGCTACGCGGAAGCGGCGTTTATCGATGGCGCAAGCGATTTCAGGGTGTTTATCACCATTATGGTGCCCATGATGCTGCCCTCGATTTCCGCCCTTGCCGTCATGAATTTCATCGGAATATGGAACGATTATTCCTCGCCGCTTTTGTGGCTGCCCGATATGCTGCCGCTGGCGACGGGTCTGTATACTTTTGAATACAATATGAAATTTGCAGCTAATCAGCCGGTATTTTTCGCAGGGGTGTTTTTGTCGATAATCCCCGTGCTCTTGCTGTTCGTTATCTTTCAGAATACGATCATGGCGAGCGTATATTCCGGCGGACTGAAAGGATAAAAAGGAGAAAATATGAAAAAATTAATTGTGGCAATTCTGTCTTTGGCAATGCTGTTTTCCGCCGCTTTTGTCGGCGGCTGCGGCAAAAAGGAAGACCCTGCGCGCACTTTGTATGTGGAAGTTATGGTCGCGGGGTACGGCAGCGCGTGGGCGTATGACCTTGCGGACATCTTCGAGGAAGAACATCCCGGCATTACGGTGAAAATCACGGAAATCGTAAAAGATTCCAGCCTTATCGTCAACAAAATCATGTCGGGGTCCACGCATCTTGATTTGGTGTTTGTGGAAGACCGTGTGGAATCGAAATACAATACGCCCGTTACGGCGTCGGACGGCACGGTCTACGAACACCCGTTTGCGGATATCAGCGACATTTATACGGAAAACGTTCCCGGCGAAAACGTGACCATGCAGGACAAGATGCTGAAAAGCGTGTTCGATTATATCAGCGTGCGTAACGACGATCAAACGCTCACGCAATACAGCATGCCTTGGATGAAATCGCTCAACGGCATCGTCGTCAACAAGAACGTATACGAACCCGCAGACGGCAAGTGGCCGAACACGACCGACGAGTTTTTTGAATTCTGCGACAACCTTCCTTCCGACGTTACGCCGATGATACACAGCCTTGCCACTTCTTATTGGGATACCATTTATCCCACGTGGTTGTATCAGTATTACGGCAGCGAAACGATGGAACTTTACCGCCAGGGGCACAATCCCGACGACGTTTCGCAGGTCAATCAGCCGGAAATGTTTTACAGCGACGGGCTGCTCGAAACTTTAAAAGTTTACGAAATACTCGTTAATCCCGATAACGGTTACGTGGGAAAGACGCTGGCGCAAATTATCAATAGGTCGTTGGATTTCTCGTC
>CASETU010000188.1 GCA_949290895.1 uncultured Bacillota bacterium | reverse complement strand
GTATAGACGATGTCGGCGGACTCCGCCGTACCGCTCGCCTTATAAAAGACTTTCTCGTCCTTTTCCCCGATTTCCGGCATGCGCTGTTTGTACACGACGTCCATCGTGACGGCGTCGCTCGTAAATCCGTTGTTATCCGTTGCGGTATAGGTAAAGTAAACCGTACCGAACCACCCCGGCGCCCTGTCAAAATCAAAGGACTTATTTTCGTCGTTTAACGTGATGGTGCCGAAGATACCGCTCACGCTCTTGCCGTCTTCGGAAACGACGGCCTCTGTGTAGGAAGTTTCGGTATCCTGCACCTCTTCGATATAATCATAGCTCTTCGCGTCGACAAAAGCGAAAGACGTTAAAACGCAATTTTCGTCCGCGGAAACACGCAGCAGTTCGTCGGAAATCACTTCTTCGGTGAATTTGGTGACGTTCTGACTGCCTTCGTTCGCCGTCGGACGGTTCGCGCCGTAAACTTCAAAGTCTGCAGAACCGTTCGCGGTTACGACTGTGAGCGTAACTTTTCCCGCTCCCAGAGTCGCCAGATATTCTTTCGCCACCGTCAGACGCTCGCCGCTTACGCGGTAATTTTCCGCGGAGATTTCCTCTTCGCCGTTTTTCAAAACGAAACTTTCTCCGAACGCTTTCACGGTGTAATACAAGTCGGCGCCCGTTCCCGCAAGATAAATATTATTCTCGCCCGAGAGATAAACCAGCGGTGCATTGTCGTGCTCTGTATAACTCTTCACCGAAAGCTTTTTCGACGAATCGTCGTACTCAAAAGAATACACGCCCGCCGCCGACACCGATATGCCGTCTTCCGTAACCGACGCGCCGCTCACCGCCGTCATGTCGTACGACGATGCTTTTTCGCCCGTCACAGGGTTGCACGCGCACACTTCGTCACCCGCCGCGAGATAAACGCCGCCGAGTACGTATTTTCCGTTTTCCTCTTGAAAGCGGTACGACTGATCCGCGGGATTGGTCAAATCCTTTCCGTCGATCGTTCCCGCAAGATAAAAGTTATCGTAATCGAAAGTATACTTCACTACGAAGTCCTTGTTTTCCGTCGACTCCGTCGGGCTTTGCAAAGCCGCTTCGGCAACCTGTTTCACAGAACGCGTCTGCGTTTCGGTATACGTCGTCACACCAGCTTTTTCCATATAAAAAACGGCGGTCAGCGCGGTGGAATACTGCGATACCGGTATATTCGCTATAACGACGTTGAATTCGTATTGCCCGTTTTTCAATACGCCATCAAGCCCTTCGAAATGTAACGCTTCTGCGTAATTTCCCTTTTCCAGCGGATTATCTTCCGAAAGCATCTTTTCGGGAATGACCAGCGCGCCTATGTTAACGTCTTCCGTCTTTTCTTCTTCCGCAATCGTAGCCGTAAAGCGAATGCCGTCGGGCTCTTTCGTGCGAACGGACGCCCCGCTTTTCATCGCAAAGGAGCTTTCTTCCGCCGCAAAAGCCGCGCTGAATCCGAACGCCGCCAACGCAAAACAACATACCGTTGCCAAAACGATTACGATACGTTTCTTTATCGTTTTCATTTCCATGCCCCCTCCCACGGCCAGTTTTCCACGTAATCATCATCGATCAGACTCGACAAAATCACGTCGCCTGCCACCGAAATCATTTTCATTTCGGGAGATACATACTTTTTTCTCATCTTTTCTCTCCTTTAATAATTTAAATTCCGCCCCGCCTGACTAAAATCGAAAACGGGTCTTTCTGCATAATAAGTTATGAAGTCAGCCACGTAAATGACGTCCCACGCACCGCCGGCATTGTCCACGATCTCGATATAACAGGTCTTTTGCAGATAAGCGGAGAGATCGAGATAATATTTCACCATTTCGTTGCCGTTGCTTTTTTCGTTGGCAAAGCGGAAAAGCTCGCGGTTGGTCTTATATTCTTTCACGGATACGTACGTCGTTTTATCGTACTTTTCCCCCTGCGCCGCGCCCAGCTCCATACTGATGACACCGCTGCCTTCCAACGTGAAGAGCGAGGAGCGCAGCAGCCCCGCGGCACCGTCGCCGCCGAAGTTGCTTTTCAATAAGTTTCCGTCCGTCAGGAACACGTTTTGCGTATTTTCTGCGGAAAAGTCAAAAGCGGTATAGCCGTCGAGTCCCTGTGAAAAATCGCCGTTATAGAGCTGATTGGTCGGCAGGTCGGAAAATTGCGGCAATATGTCGGTTGCGGTTTCTCCCGCGGGTTCGCTTTCCCAAAAGGTCTTTAGCTCGTCGAACAAAATGTAATCGTCCGCGCCCGCACCGTAATCGCAAAGCTCCAAAAACACTTTTCTTCCCGCAAATCGCCTTAAATCGGCGCGATAGGCAGTTGTTTCTCCTTCTTTATATACGGAATTGCAGAACCTTGCGAGCTCCTCGTCCGTTTCGGCGTCCCGCACGGAAATATAACACAAAAGACCGTTTTTCGCGCCGCCGAGTTCGTAAGTGATGTACCCCGAACCGCCTACGACAAAGCTTTGCGAACGCAAAATACCCATTTTTTCCGAGGAATCGTATCCGAGCATGTATTTATTGTCCGCCGTGAGCGCGTCTTCTTTGCCGACGACTTGCGTAAACGCCTGCATGCCCGTTTCGCCCTTGAATACCGTTACGGCATCCCAGCCCGTCAGATCGCCCGTTTCAAAACCGCCGTTTGCGGCTTTATAGTTGCGGCCTTCCGCCACCGTAAGTTCGAATTTGCCGCTCTCTTTTGCAGAAACCGCTTCAAATTCGTATTTTCCTTCGTCCAACGTAACGAGATACTGTACTTTAAATACAATGCTGCTACCCGCGATCGCATAGTCCGCGGTCGTTACGTTGTTTCCGTAAATATAATCGATGGTTTTTCCGTTTTTCTCGGTAAAATACACTTCGTTGAGCGCATCGATGTCGAACACGGCGTTTTCGGAAGAAAAGCGGAGCGATTTGTTTTCGCACCCGACGAACGCGCACGCCGCAAGGCAAATGCCGAACGCTATGCTAAGAAATTTCTTCATACGCCCTCCGAAAACGGGTCCTTTATCAGCGCCTTATGCGCCTCTGCGTCCGAAAGCCCCGTATAAACGACAGCCGTGCCGTCCCCGTTGCGCACGAGTCCGCCCATGAATACGACGTCGACTAAATCTTTCCGTTTATAAGCGCCCGGCGCAAAATCTTTCCGCTCGCAGATGATTTTCAAATCGCTCCACGCCGAAGTTTCGGGATCGAGGATAAACGTCATGCCGTAATAATGGCGGATATCGCCTTCTTCCATAGACGCGATATGTCCCACTACGCCGATCCTGCCGTCTTCGAGTTCCGTAGCGTCGTTCACGCCGCCCCAGCTCTCCTCGTCGAACATACCTTCAAGCAGCGGCGCGGTAGCAATCGTCTCCTCCGTAACGTCTTCAAGACTGTCTGCCCGAACAAAACCGATGGTGCCCTTGCCGCCGCGTTCGCCCTGCGGACGGGAAAATACCAGCACGCCGTTTTTGTAAGCGAACACACGTGCGTCCTTCATCTTTGATGGGGACTGCAAAAACGCCTCCGGCGAAGTCAATGCGTTTTTATAAAAAGTCGTGCGCCACGATTCGATATTGCCGCTTTCGTCCGCAAACACTTTCGTGCCGCCGAGAACGATGCCCCCGACGTCCGAAACGCAAGGGTCCTGCAACATTTCTATTTTAACGGACTCGGCACGATAGCGCCCGTCCTTTTCCCTGCGGAACAAAACGGTTTCGGAAAGCTCTAAATTCCGCACTTCAACTCTTCCGAAAATATATTTTTCGCCACCGACTTCAAATTCCTTGCTGACGTTGTAAACGTCCTTGCCCTTCACGCATTCGCCGAAAAAAGAAAGTTTTTCCGTTTTCAGTACCGTCTTGCGGTTTCTGTACGCTTCGAGCAGTTGTCTTACCTTTTCGCTTTTGATCTCTTTCATCCTTTTAACCCCGTTCCCGTAACGCTTTCCAAAAATTGTTTCT
>CASETU010000187.1 GCA_949290895.1 uncultured Bacillota bacterium | reverse complement strand
TTTTCAAATCGAAGGGCGAAGAAATGCTTACGGCTTCTCAGGAAGCGGAAAAAGACGACGTTGTCGGCTTTGAATTTGATTGGATTTGATAAAAAATAAGGGAGGTAAATATGAAGATCGATTTTCAATGCAAGGCGAGAAAAATAATCTCGCTGATGATACTGTCGGTTCTGTCTTTCGCGCTCTGTTTTCTCACGGTATCATGGAATAAAGGGTATGCTTTTGCGGACGGCGGGATTGTATCGGACGGCAGTTTTGTCGTGAAAGACGGCGCGTCCGTAAGGCTGGCATCGGAAAGCGGAATCCGTTTTACAACGGAGGTATCGAAAGACTTTTACAATTCTTTAAAAGCGGAATACGACAGTGTAACGTTCGGTACGCTGGTGAATTACGACGAAGTGCAAATCACCGAAATTACGGCGCAGACGCCGCATACGCAAAATATTGAATCGACGTTGGATTTTGAAAACGCTTTCGCTTCTGCGGATACGGTCGATTACAGCGTAGCGATCGTTTTTCCGACCGAAGGCGTGGACGAGACTACGCTTCAAGCCGCTTACGATCGCCAGCTGACGGCGCGTTCCTACGTGAAAGCTATGAAAGGTGACGTTGAAACCGTTATGTACGCACAAGCCGACGATACGGTGCGCTCTATGCGCGCGGTGGCGAATATCGCGATCGAAAAAGGCGGGTATTCCGACGATCAAATCAATTTTTTGAAGGACACGTATTTTTCTGCGGGGCGGGAAACCGTCGCGGCGGAAGGCTATTTTGAATCGTCGGCGGAAAAATCGGAAATAGTCGTCGCAGGTGCGGAAAACGGCGATTACGAGTTGTATTTCGGCGCGAAAAAGGCGGGCGACGTAACGGTAACGGACGGCAAGTTCTCTACGGGCAAAATTTTCGACCTTGCGGTCGGCGAAAAACTGCCGTTTACGCTTGTGGGCAAAACTTCGCACAAGGTTTATAATTCTTCCGCCCTTGCGGTAACGAAAGCGCTGCGGACGGCGTCGGATTTTTCCGTGTTTAACATAGACGAGCAAACGCAAACGGACGGGTATTACGTGCTTGCAAATGACGTGGATTACCGCGGCGAGGAGGGATATGTTCATTCCTCGCACCCAAAAATTAGCGGCAATTCTTACGGTTTCCAAGGCGTTTTTGACGGGCAGGGGTATACGGCAACTCTACGCGTAAGCGACGGGGGCATTTTTGGCGTGCTTTTGAAAAATTCGGTCGTTAAAAACGTAGCATTCAATGTTTATCCGTCAAATTCCAGATCGATTGCGCACGTCTTTGCTTCAAGCGTTTCCGCCGGATGGGGACAAGAGGTGTTCTTGGAAAACGTTTACGTAAAAATGAACTATTGGAACGCTCCGGCATTGGATTACGAAGCTGCCGTTCCGGACAGAAACCTTACGCAAGGGCAATATACAATGTTCGGTGGGGAGAACGTGTATCTGAATATGAAGAACGTAATCGTCGAAGCTGACGCGCCTATTGAATACACTCCTTCCACTGAGGGCTACGGTACGGATACAGACGTGATATATCAGCAAAGCACGTCGGTGGGTACAAAATGGTACGGATACGGACTGTTTACCTCGTATCACGCGTTGCGCAAGGATAACGACTTGTATAAAAATCAGAAAAAGAACGTGTATTTTGTAACCGGAAAACCTGTCCCGATCACCGCTCTTAACGAATACGGCGACGGAAGCGCAGAATTTAAATACAGAATTTACGCCGGCAACGAAGGGGTCGCGGACGACGGTAGCAAAAACTACGTTTATCCGACGATCGAGCGATATAATACCTATGCGGATATGAAAAACGCAGATGTCGGCGGAAACAAATATGCCGATTTCGACAATGCGTTCTGGGATATTTCCGAAGGCTATCCGATGTGGAAAGGACTTGCCGAAAGCGCCTGATAGCTAAAATCGGTAGTTATAGGAAAGAAACGCCTTTTCATCGCGCTCGGCAAGTAAACTCCGTTTTTACGGAAAAATAAAATTCATTATCGCGAGAAAGAGTAAATTATTTATTGCGGAAAAATTTTCTTTCGTTAAAAAAATTTTTCCTATTTACATAAAGCGCTCCGAATTTTCGGAGCGCTTTATTATATAAAAGGGAAGAAGATATGTAGTAAAAGTTTATGATTTTTTTCTTGAAAATTATAAAAAATCATCTTTTTTGAGAGAATAAGACGTTTTACGAGGCTTTTGTATTTTTGGAGCAACCTGACAACATCTTCAAAAAATTTATATAAAAAACAGGATAAAACGGCGCTGCGGGCGCTTGTTGAAGAGAAATATCGGATTTTTTAGATATTGCCTGTCGCACTGAAAACGAAAATGTTTTAGACGAAAACATGTTATACCCGTAATTTGATTTTATTTACAGGAGCCGTGTATGTTGGAATATCGGATAAATTTTAAATTTTTTATTTATGAAGGTGTCATTTAAATTTAATTATTAACCTGAAATATTCTTTTACAAAAAATAAAACGAACCTTCAAGAAAATTCCAGGTTCGTTTTATTTGCTGTTGTTTACGAGATATGAATCTAGCTTTACGATTAAAATCGCTAATGTTTTACTAATAATTTTTTGCGCTGTTCCGTTGCTTTTCCAAAAGAAAGTTTAAAATAAAAGAAAAGCGATTCTACAAAAAAGTCATAATGTTTTCAAGTTGCTTATCGAAATATATATTCTTTTAAATAAATAAAAAATGCGGATATCCGCAAAAATTTGTTGTAAACGCTTGACTTCCGAACATAAAGTGAGATATATTTAGATTGTAAAAAAATGCGGATATCCGCAAAAATTTATTGTTCAGGTGTTGTATGCAAATCAAAAGGGATCTTTATCTTAGCAAATTAAAGTCAAAAAAAGAAAACGGTTTTATTAAAGTTATAACCGGCATTAGAAGG
>CASETU010000186.1 GCA_949290895.1 uncultured Bacillota bacterium | reverse complement strand
TGCACGGCGATAGACTATGTGCGCCGCAAATTCATGGTGGAACGCCCCGTAAAAAAGATATTGCAGGCGACGCAAAGCATAGCGTGCGGCGATTTTACCGTAAGGGTAAATCCTTTCCACGCGTGGGGCAAGTACGACGAATACGACGTCATCGCGGAAAATCTCAATCTCATGGCGGAAGAACTTTCCAAAAACGAAGTGCTGCGCTCCGATTTTGTGGCGAACGTTTCGCACGAAATGAAAACGCCGCTGGCGATTCTGCAAAACTACGTCGCCGCGCTTTCGGCGGAAAAGGACGAAAATAAACGCGCGGAATACTGCGGCGCCATCGTTTCGGAATGCAAGCGCTTGACGAGGCTCATCACCGACGTGCTCAAGCTCAGCAAGCTGGAAAATCAGCAGATATTCCCGCAGAAAACCGAAATCGATTTAGGCGAAAGTCTGAGAAAATGCCTTTTAACTTATCTGGAAAAGCTGGAAGAAAAAAAGATAGAGCTCGTTTGCAATATCGACGACGTATTCGCCTTTTCCGACGAAAGTTTTCTCGAAATCATTTTCGGCAATCTTTTGTCCAACGCGGTGAAATTCACGCCGCAAGGCGGCAAGATCGCCGTTACGTTAAAGCAAAAGGACGGCTATGCCGTCGTCAAGGTGAAAGACAGTGGCTGCGGCATGAGCGCGCAGACGGGAGAACGTATCTTCGAAAAGTTTTATCAGGGCGATAAATCGCACGCGTCGGAAGGCAACGGGCTGGGGCTCGCGCTGGTGAAAAAGGCGATAGACGTGCTTGGCGGAGAGATATCAGTCGAGAGCGAAGAGGGAAGGGGGAGCGAGTTTTTTATAAAACTGCGCGTGCAAACACCGTGAAAAAACTGATTTCTTTTTTAAAACAACCAAGTAGTTGGTTCTTAGCGCTCGTCATATTGTTGGCGGCAGGCGCGGTGACGGCGTCGCTGGTGCTCGTCGCGCTTGAAATGCACGGCTGGTATTCCTATATCGTCTATGCGCTCGCCGCGCTGTTTTTCGCTTACGGGATATACCTCATAGCGGTATGCGCAAAGAAAATCAAACGCGACGTCCTCGCGTGGCTGAAGAAGTTCCGCTTTACGCGGCGGCTCGTCGAGGATTTCGGATTCCGCACGATGGTGTTTTCCGCAATGTCGTTTTTATTAAACGTCGGGTTTGCGGTGTTCGAGGGGATACTCGCTATCATCGGGCATTCCGTATGGTACGGCGCGCTTGCGATTTATTATCTCGTTTTAAGCGTCATGCGCTTTTGCGTGGTGATATTCGGCGCAAAGACGCCCAAAGAGGATATTGATAAAAGAAACAAGATATATCTTGACAGCGGCGCGGCGCTGTTCGTCTTAACGCTCGCGCTTTCCGCCGCCGTCGTGCAGATGGTCTTATACGACAAGGCATTCCGCTATGCCGGCGTGATGATTTACGCCGCGGCGGCGTATGCGTTCATCAAAATCACGCTCGCCGTCCGCAATCTCGCAAAGGCGAGAAAGTACGACGATACGGTGGTGCAGTCTTTGAGAAACATCAATTTTGCGACGGCGCTCGTTTCCATGCTGGGTTTGCAGACGGCGCTTATTTCCGCTTTTTCCGAAGGCGGCGATATGCGGTACATGAACGCCGTTACGGGCGGCGCGGTTTGCTTTATCATCGCGGGCATGGGGCTTTTTATGGTTGTAAAAGCGATTTTGTCCGCAAAGGAGAAAGAAGATGGCAGACAATAAATTTACTTTTTCCTATCGCGCGCCGACGCCGAATGAACGGCGCGAGGCGGAAAGCATCAGAAATTTTTACGAGGAAGAGCGTTCGCCCGATACTCTGACGCGGCTTAAAAAACTCGATGCGCACGTGAAGAACGCCGCAAAAATCCCGTCTATTGCGACGGGGATTGCGGGAACGCTGATTTTCGGGCTGGGGCTCAGCATGGTCCTCGTATGGGAAATGCTTGTTTTCGGCAGTATCGTCGCCTTAGCGGGCGTGGCTTCCGCCGCATGCGCCTATCCGCTTTACCGTTTTATTCTGACGCGCGAAAAAAACGATCACCGCGAGGAGATTTTGCGCCTCAGCGGAGAAATTTTACAAAAAAATCACAATTAACAAAACTTTAACAATATTTTAACCGAACGCTAATATCGCGCGGATATAATGAGGGTACAAAAAACGAAAAGGAGAAACCCTCATGAACGAAGAAAAGATCATTGCGGAAGAAATCCGCGCGCAGTATCGTGAAAAAGAAGATACGAAACTCGAAGAGCTGAAAAAGCTCGACCGTAAAGTCAAAACGCCCTGCGAAATTTTCGCCTATTGTTTCGGCATTGTCGGCGCGTTGATTTTGGGCATGGGCATGTGCCTTGCCATGAAAGTGATCGGCGATATGATGGCGCTCGGCATCGTAGTCGGGATCGTCGGCATAGCCGCGGTATCGCTCACTTATCCGCTTTACGCCCGTATGCTGAAAAACCGTAAGAAAAAATACGGCGAAAAGATAATAAAGCTCAGCGACGAAATTTTAGACAAATAAAAGTATAAAAAACATCGCCGCAAAAGCCTCGGAACGAATTAAAAAAACGCAATAATAAAGACCCACCCGCCGCCCGATAAAAGGGCGGCGGGTGGTCTTTTGTAAACGATTTTTCAAAAAACTCGCTTTATGTTTTCAAAAATTTTATAATTAAAGTTCTTTGATGGTCTTTCTGGGGCATTTTGCCACGCAGGTCAGACAGCCCGTGCATTTGGAATAATCGATGACGGGCAGATTGTCCACCATGGTGATCGCCTTTTCGGGGCAGTTTCTCGCGCACAGTCCGCAGCCGATACAGCCGACTTCGCAAACGCTCATCGTGTCCTTGCCGCGGCAGGGGGTGGAGCACGCCACATATACCTTTGCGCGTTTCGGGATCATCTTGATGATTTTTTTCGGGCAGGTCTTCACGCACAGTCCGCATGCTTCGCAAAGCGCCTTGTCCACGATAGAAACGCCGTCTTTTACCTCGATGGCGTGATAGGGGCAAATCTCTTCGCAAGTGCCTTCGCCCATACAGCCGTAAGCGCACTTTTTCTTGCCGCCGAGATACATCGCCTCCGCAAGACAGCCCTTGTTGCCCACGTAGTTATATTTGTTTTTGCTCTTTGTGCCGCCCGCGCAGGCGACAACCGCGTAAACGGGTTCGCTCGCGGCAAACTCCACGCCGAGGATTTTGGCGATTTCCGCCTTGTTTTCGTTGGAAGTGGGACCGCAGGAAGTGATTTCCGCTTTCCCTTCGGCAAGCGCTTTTGCAAAGCCTTCGCAGCCCGCATAGCCGCAGCCGCCGCAGTTCGCGCCAGCAAGTTTTTCGGTGATCGCCGCCACCTTTTCGTCGGTTTCGACCGTGCAGAATTTGGAAACGATCATGATGAGCACGGCGAACACCACGGACAGTCCCGCGGCTATGCCGATGACGATGCCCACTTTATCCCATTGCACCGATGCGAGTAAATTCAATATCATCGTTCCGCCTCCTTAAATCAAAGAAAATACATAGAACGCCATTGCCATAAAGCAAGCGGTGATCATCGCGATGGGAAAGCCTTTGAGGTGCTTGTTGATGGGCAGAGCCGCGATTTTTTCGCGCAGACCGCTCATGACGACGATCGCCAGCGTAAAGCCCAACCCTGCAAAGAAGCCGTACAGCACGGCGATGCCCATGTTCATGGACGCGATGCCGAGCAAAGACATCATCTGCGCGCTGTCGATGACGAGTTCCGCCACGCCCAGAACGGCGCAATTGGTGGTGATGAGCGGCAGGTAAATGCCCATCGCCTTATACAGTGTCGGGGAGAATTTTTTCAGCACCATTTCTATCATCTGCACCAGCGCCGCGATGACGAAGATAAACACGATGATTTCGAGGTATTCGAGTTTCAGCGGCACCAAAAGGTAGGTGTAGATGGGGTAGGTGATAAGGCAGGTGATGGTCATGACGAACGTGACCGCCACGCCCATGCCGAATGCGTTCGACGTGCTTTTGGAAACGCCGAGGAAGGGACAAATTCCCAAAAACTGCACGACGACAAAGTTATTTACGAATACCGCCGCTACGATAACGGAAAGAAACGCACCCATTTAATTTTCCTCCTTTGCCGTTTCGGGCAGTTTGCTGAGCTTGTAGTTCTTGATTTTGCGCCGTTCGTGCAAGAGATAGGAAACGTATCCGAACACGGCGATAAACGTGCCGTAGGTGAAGAAAGCACCCGCGCTCGACGCAAAGAATTCGATTTTGAAGTTCCAAAGCTGCACGCCGAACACCGAGCCCGCGCCGAGAATTTCTCTGAACGCGCCCATAACGGTGAGCGCCAGCGTAAAGCCTATCCCCATAAACAGACCGTCCGCCGCGGAGGCGAGCACGCCGTTTTTGCTGGCAAAGCTTTCCGCACGCGCCAAGATGATGCAGTTAACGACGATGAGCGGCAGGTAAAGTCCCAAGCTTTCGTAAATCGACGGCAAAAACTTGTCGAGCACCAGCCTTACGATGGTGACGAAGGTCGCGATGATGAGGACGAATGCGGGGATACGCACTTTGTCGGGAATGACGGTTCTCAAAAGGGAAACGAAAACGTTGGAGCAGATGAGGACGAACGTTACCGCCGCGCCCATGCCGATGCCGTTCATCGCCAGCGTAGTGAGCGCCAGCGTGGGGCAGGTGCCGAGCACGAGTTTGAGCGTCGGGTT
>CASETU010000185.1 GCA_949290895.1 uncultured Bacillota bacterium | reverse complement strand
TTGCTGGTATCGCCGATCAGCCCGATGACCGTTAAATTTTCGCCTTTACTGATATGCACTTCGAGCCCGCGGTCTTTCAGCCATGCGATGAGATTTTCAAGCTGCGCCGCGTCGTAATCTTTTTTGGGAATGATGATCATAATGTTTCTCCTTAAACAAAAAACGCGCCGCAATGCTGCGGCGCGTTTCCAAATACCTCGTTATATTTTTCCGAAAAAACCACAGCGCAAAATTCACTTATTTTCAAAAAAATAAGCGTAGCTAAAGTAAAAGCCGTAGTTTGCGTTGAACGTTTTTTTCATAAAAATAGTTCTCCGTCGGAAATTTACATATTTAATATAACCCAAAAAAAGCCCGTTTGTCAAACCTTTAAGGAACTTTTTTTCAATTTTCCTTCCGAAATCGTCATTTTTTTATACGGCGTATCGCCGAAAACGCTTTTTTCGGCGTTGGTGCAGGTGATGATGGTCTGTATGCCGTCGATTTTTCCGATGAGCCGCCTGCGGCGCACTTTGTCGAGCTCGCTTAAAACGTCGTCCAAAATCAGCACGGGATATTCGTTGAAACGGCTTTTGAAAATTTCCGTTTCCGCAAGCTTGATGGAAAGCGCCACCGTGCGCTGCTGCCCCTGCGAACCGTAAACCTTTACGTCCTCGCCGTTAAGCAATATTTTCATATCATCGCGGTGCGGCCCCACGTTGGTGAACCCTAACCGCATATCCTTTTCGTAAGAAGCCCGCAGCGCTTTCAAAATGCCGTCGGCGACCTCTTCCTCGTCGCCCTGCCAGCCGCTTTCCGAAGAAATCTTGAGCGTTTCCTTGCCTCCCGACAGCGCGGCGTGCGCCTCTTCGGCGAGAGGCGAAAGGGTCTTTAAGAATTCGTTGCGGCGGACGACGATCTTCGCCGCGTACTTGGAAATTTCCATATCCCAGATCGGCAGCGTCTCATAAACGGTGTCCTTGTCCCGCTCTTTCAATAAATTGTTTCTCTGCTGCAATATCTTGTTGTAGCGGTTAAGGGAATGAAGATAGTTTTTCGACATCTGCGAAAGGGAAATGTTCATGAACCGACGCCGATCCTCCGGCGTTTCCTTGACGAGTTTAAGCTCCCCCGGATTGAAAAACACGCTGTTGACGTTGCCCAAAAGCTCCCCGATGCGCATGATGGGCGTAGAATTGATCTTCACGCTCTTTTTGTCGGCGCGGTTTATGATCATTTCGATATCGATGTTCCCGTAGCGGCTTTCCGCCGTGCAGGAAATTTCCGCGCACTCCTCGCCCTTTTTCACGAGCTGCAAATCCTTGCTCGCCCGCGGAGAATAGCCCGTGCACAGCAAAAAAACCGCTTCCGCGGCGTTGGTCTTGCCCTGCGCGTTCGCTCCCGTGAGCACGTTTAGCCCGCCGTCGAAAGAAAAAGTTTCTTCGGCGTAATTTCTGAAATTTTTCAGATGCAAGGATTTTATCAACATAATGCTTTTTACTCTGTTTGACTTTATCGGCAAATTGTAGTATATTGTTTAGGACGATTTTTTCATACGCACATTCTTTTGCCGCCGCTTACTATTATACCGAAAAACGGCGGTAATTGCAACATAAGAGGTATATTTTATGGAAAGTTATGAGATTTTATGGAATAATACGCTGAAAACGCTGGAAACGACGGTAAGCACCATCGCTTATTCCACATATATATCCTTTCTTACGCCAGTCGATTTAAAGGGCAATAAAATCGTCCTGTGCGCGCCGACGGAATTTTTCGCCACGCACATCGCTAAATCCTTGGCGGATAAAATCCGCGCCGCGCTCATCGATTCCAAATCGGGCGTGACCGATTTCGAGCTTTACGTGGGCAAAAGCAAGGAAGATTATATCAAGCAGTTGCAAATAACCAGCACCGATTCCCCGCAGGGCAGCCCGGTGAACCCCGCGTTCACCTTCGACTCCTTCGTCGTCGGGCCCTCCAACGAATATATTTTCGCGGCGGGCAAGGCGGTGGCGGAAAACCCCGGCGAATCGTATAACCCGCTGTTCATTTACGGCGGCACGGGGCTGGGCAAAACGCATATCTTGATGGCGATCGCGAACTACATCAAACTGCATAACCCCTCTTTGAACGTACTGTACGCCACCTGCGAACAGTTCACCAACCAGCTGATAGAGAGCATCAGCCGCGGCGCGAACAAGGGCTCGGAATTCCGCAGCCGCTACCGCAACGTGGACGTACTTTTGATAGACGACGTGCAGTTCCTCGCCAAAAAGGAAAGCACGCAGATGGAGTTTTTCCATACCTTCAACGAACTCGTTCTGCAAAACAAGCAGGTCGTTCTGACGTCCGACCGCCCGCCGAAAGAAATCGAACTTTTAGAAGACCGCTTAAAAACCCGTTTCGAGGGCGGACTGCTCGCAGACGTGCAACCCCCCGATTTTGAAACGCGTATCGCGATTTTGAAAAAGAAAGCGGAAGAAAAGAAGTGCATCATCGACATCAAGGTTTTGACCTATCTTGCGGAAACGGGCGGCGAAGATATCCGCACGCTCATCGGCAAACTGACAAAAGTCATCTTCTTTTCCAAACTGAGGGAAAGCACAATCACGACCGACCTCGCGGCGGAGGCGCTCAAAGAGTCCACCGACAGCACGCAGGAAGAAATCAAGGCGGACGACATCATCGGCTGCGTATGTTCTTTCTTCAACATCTCCAAAAAGGACCTGCTCGGAAAAAAACGCAATAAGGAATTCGTGGAGCCGCGGCACATCTGCATGTATCTCATCAACGAACTGATGAGCCTGCCTTTGATGACCATCGGGCAGATTATGGGCGGCAGGGATTACACCACCGTCATACACGCCCGCGACAAAGTGGAAGAACTCATCAAAAACAACCATAAAATGCAGGTCGAAGTCAACGACCTCAAAAACATGATACTGAAAAAATGACGTACTTTACTGAAGGAAAATTCGACGCCGTGGTCGTCGGCGCGGGGCACGCGGGCTGCGAAGCCGCGCTCGCGCTGGCACGAACGGGACAAAAGACGGCGATGCTGACGCTCAATCTCGACAGCATCGCTTTTATGGCGTGCAACCCTTCCATCGGCGGCACAGCAAAGGGACACCTCGTGCGGGAAATCGACGCGCTGGGCGGCGAAATGGGCATCAACGCCGACAAAGCCTTGCTGCAACTGAGAATGCTCAACCGCGGCAAGGGCGCGGCGGTGCAGTCCCTGCGCGGGCAGGAAGATAAAAACCTATACCACCGCCTGATGAAACAGACGCTGGAAAACACGCCGAACCTTTATATCGTTCAGGGCGAAGCGTCGGAAATCTTAGTGGAAAACGGCGCGGTCAAAGGCGTAAGGACGGCGTATAATTCCGTTCTCGAAGCAAAAGCCGTCGTTTTGGCGACGGGCGTCTATCTGAACGGCAGCGTCATCGCGGGCGAATGGAAGAGACAAAGCGGGCCGTCGGGTTTCGCCCCCGCGAACGAGCTGACGAAATCGCTCGTCGATATCGGCTTTACCGTGCGCCGCTTCAAGACGGGCACCCCCGCCCGCATCGACGGCAGGAGCATCGATTTTTCCGTGCTGGAAGTTCAGCCCGGCGAAACGGACATCTACCCCTTTTCCTATATGACGCGGAGCGTGAAGAAAAAGCAGATGCCCTGCTATCTCACTTACACCAACGAAAAAACGCATGAAATCATACGCGCAAACCTGCACCGCTCGCCGCTTTACGGCGGCATGATCAAGGGCGTGGGACCGCGGTACTGCCCCTCCATCGAAGACAAGGTGGTGCGCTTTGCCGACAAGGACCGCCACCAGCTGTTTTTGGAACCCGAGGGCGCGGACACGCACGAAGTTTACGTGCAGGGCATGTCCACTTCCCTGCCGCACGAAGTACAGCAGGAAATGTATCATACGATCAAAGGTCTGGAGCACTGCAAGATCATGCGCTACGCCTATGCGATAGAATACGACGCCATCGACTCGCTCGATCTGCTCCCCTCGCTGGAATTCAAAAAGGTGAAAAATCTTTACACCGCGGGACAGATCAACGGCACGAGCGGCTATGAAGAGGCGGCGGCGCAGGGACTCATCGCGGGGTTGAACGCCTCGCTCGCCCTCCGCGGCAGACCGCCCGTCGTTTTGCGGCGCGACCAGGCTTATATCGGCGTGCTCATCGACGATCTCGTCACGAAAGGCACCAACGAACCCTACCGCATGATGACTTCGCGCGCGGAACACCGCATCGTTTTGCGGCAGGACAACGCCGACTTCCGCCTGAGCGCCATCGGCAGAGAAAGCGGGCTGGTGGACGACAAGCGCTGGAAAAAACACTTAAAAAGACTGAAAGAATATGAAAAGGCGCAAGCGGAATTAAACGAACGCAAAACGCCGAAAGAGGCAAACGCGTTTATCGCGGCGCACGGCGGCGGCGAACTGAAAGGCTCGGTAAGCTATGCCGACATGATACGCCGCAATATCCCCGTAAAGGAAATCCGCGACGCATTCGGCGCATTCCGCGGCATATCGGCGGACATTTTGGAAACGGTGGAAACCGACGCGAAATACGCGGGTTATTTAGAACGCGGTCTGGAACAGATCGCGCGGGCGAAAAAGTTGGAAGATAAGGCGCTCCCCACCGACATAGACTATATGTCCATTGCGGGACTCAGGATAGAGGCGCGGCAGAAATTAAACAAAATACGCCCGCAGAATTTAGGACAGGCGGCGCGCATTTCCGGCGTGAACCCCGCGGACATCGCGGTTTTGATGGTCTATCTGAAAAAATAATTTCTTTATTGAAACCAAGCGGCGGCGCAATTTTGCGCCGCCGCTTTTATTTTACCGGTGAATTATACTATTAAGTGCAACAGTAGAAGAAAAAAAAGAGTTCATACAAATCAGTGGTAAAATAGAGTTGCAAAACCAAAATTTACTACAAAGGAGATCTGTATGAACTACCACCATTTTACCATAGAAG
>CASETU010000184.1 GCA_949290895.1 uncultured Bacillota bacterium | reverse complement strand
CTGTTTCAGTACATCTTAAGATGTCCGCCGGTACTAGGCCCTTGAAGGGCTAGTGCATACCACCACTTGAAGTGGTGGTTTTGATTTCTTTTTATGCTGTTTTGTCCGCAGGGCGTTTTCCCGAAAAGAAAGGATTGACAAAGCCGTTTAGTCCGTTTATAATTGAAGAAAAAAGCAGAGGAAAAAACGATGCATTACGTTGAAAGAATTTTTAAGTATATAAATTTGCTCAAAGAGCACAGCGTCATACGCTCCTTTCCCGTGGAGGGGATAAAATATAAAAAATGCGGTTATAAGTCGGGCTCGGTCTTGCCTGCCGTCGACGAAAGCTTTCTGCCTTTCGGAAAGGATTCTTTCTGGGGCGGGGAATGCGATTCTCACGCATGGTTTGCTTTCCGCGTGCAGCTTCCCGCCGAAAAGGGCGTTTATCGCCTGCGCGTATGCACCAACCTCGGCGGTTGGGACGCGGTCAACCCGCAGCTTTTGGCATACGTCGACGGCAAAGCGGTGCAGGGGCTCGATACAAACCATACGTATTTATACCTCGAACGCGACTGCGACGTGATGCTCTACGCTTACAGCGGCGCGAAAATCGACGCAAAGCTGTCGCTGTTTGTCAGCGTCGAAGAGGTTTCGATAAAGACCGAGCGCCTCGCGTTCGATATCGAAATGCCGTATATAGCGCTTTCTTATCTCGACGTCGAAAGCAAGGAGTATGCGCGCATTCTTTCCGCGCTCAACCGCGCGATAGACATGGTGGATTTCAGGGAAATCCATTCCGCGGCGTACGAAAAATCGCTGGACAATGCGTCGGACTTTCTGCGCAGGGAGTTTTACGAAAAGGGCGGGGCGACGGCGCGCGTGAAGATGCTGGGGCACACGCATATCGACATCGCCTGGCTGTGGACGCTCGCGCAGACCCGCGAAAAAGCGCAGCGCTCCTTTGCCACGGTTCTGGAACTCATGCGGCGTTATCCCGAATTTAAGTTCTTCTCTTCTCAGCCGATACTGTACCGCATGTTAAAGGAAGAATGTCCTTATCTTTACGAAGAGCTCAAAGAGAGGGTGAAAGAAGGGCGTTGGGAACCCGAAGGCGCGATGTGGGTGGAAGCCGACTGTAACCTCTCTTCGGGGGAAAGCCTTGTGCGCCAGATTCTGTTCGGCAAGCGTTTTTTCAAAGAGGAGTTCGGCAAAGAAAGCCGTATCCTGTGGCTGCCCGACGTGTTCGGTTACTCGGCGGCGTTGCCGCAAATATTAAAAAAGAGCGGCGTCGATTATTTCGTTACCGCGAAAATCACCTGGAACGATACCAACCGCGTCCCGTACGACGCGTTTTCCTGGAAAGGTCTGGACGGCACGGAAGTGCTCACGTATTTCATCACCACGCAGGATTGCACGCGCAATGCCACGCAAACGGGGTGTACGTATGTCGGTTTTGCGGAACCGAAACACGTTGCGGGCACATGGAAACGCTTTTCGGAAAAGGATAAGACCGACGAAGTGCTCATGCCGTACGGCTGGGGCGACGGGGGCGGCGGACCTTCTCGCGAATTTTTGGAAAATATCCGCCGCATGAATTACGGCTTTGCGGGCTGTCCCAAAACGGAGATCGGCACGGCGACGGAGTTTTTGAAACATTTTGCCGAAACCGCGGGCAAGGATAAAAAATTTCCGAAATGGTCGGGGGAGCTTTACCTCGAATTTCACCGCGGCACATACACTTCCGCGGCGAACAACAAAAAGAACAATCGCCGTTCGGAATATCTCATGGAATGTACGGAATGGCTTTCGGTGCTCGGCGGAATCGCGCTCGGCACGCCGTATCCCGCCGAAATGCTGGAGCGGAACTGGGAAGTCGTTCTGCATAATCAGTTCCACGATATTTTGCCCGGTTCGAGCATAAAGGAAGTTTACGAGGTGTGCGACAAGGAATATGCCGCCCTTTTTGCCGAAGTCGGTGCGATGGCGGAAAAGGCTTTGGAAAAAATCGCCTCGGCGGTCGCGACCGACGGGGGATACGTGGTGTTCAACCCGCAGTCCTTCGCAAACAGCGGCTACGTAGAGACCGAAAACGGGCTGTTGTATGCCGAAAACGTTCCGCCCAAAGGTTATGCTGTGGTCAAAAAATCGCCCGCCTGCGCCCTTGAAAAGCCCTGCGTTTCGGGAAAGAAATTGTCAAACGCGTTTTATGAACTGACGTTCGATGAAAAGTACGACCTCGTTTCCCTTTTCGATAAGCGGTGCGGCAGGGAAGTGCTCTCCGCTCCCGCGGGATTGAGGGCTTACGAAGATTATCCTTACGACTACGACGCATGGGAACTGAGCGATTATTATCGGGATAAATGCTGGCGGGTGGACGATGTGCAGAGCGTTATCGAGATTTGCGAAGAGGAGCGCTGCAGGCTGGAAATTACAAGAAGATTCGGAAAATCCGTCATTCGGGAAACGATTTCTCTGTACAAGCGCACGGCGCGCATCGATTATGATTACGACGTGGAATGGAACAGCGAACATATCATGTTGAAGAGCGAATTCCCCGTCAATATCAACGCCGATTATGCCACTTACGACGTGCAGTTCGGCGCGGCACGGCGGAGCGCGAACATGAATACGAGTTGGGATTCCGCTGAATTCGAAGTGTGCGCGCATAAGTTTGCGGACTATTCGGAATACGGTTACGGCGTGAGTTTGATGAGCGATTGCAAATACGGTTACAGCGTGAAAAACGGGGTGATGAGCATATCTTTGCTCAAGTGCGCAACCTACCCGAATCCCGATTCCGATAAGGGCAGGCATACGTTCCGCTGCTCTCTGCTGCCGCACATCGGCGACTACGCCGCGGCGGGCGTGGTGGAGGCTGCTTACGACCTCAATATCCCCATGCGCGCTGTTTATAGAAGTAAGCAAAACGGCGTTCTGCCCGAACGGTATTCTCTTGTCGAAGTAAAGGGAAGGGGAGTAATTGTCGAAACGGTAAAACGCGCCGAAGTCGGCGAGGATGTCATTTTGCGGGCGTACGAGGCGTTCGGAGGGCGCGTAACGGCGCATATCGAACTCGGTTTCGATGCGGAGCGTGTTTGCGTTACGAATCTTTTAGAAGAGGAAGAGCGGGAACTGCCGCTTACGGACGGCAGGCGCTTTGCGGCGGAGTTCAAACCGTTTGAAATCGTTACGTTCAAGATTACGCGAAAAAAATAATTTTTATCTGAATGGGAAAGGCAAAACAAATTGCCGAAAAAATAACGAAGGCAGCGCCCGACGCGAAATCGCGTCGGGCGCTGCCATAATCGAATTTGAAAATAAAAACGTGCGGAATCTACCAAAAGATTTCGCACGAAAATTTGGTAGAGACAGTAGGACTCGAACCCCGAAAAATACAAAAAAAATATAAATAAACCGCTGTCGAGTTTTCTTTTATGTACACCCCGAAAGCCCCAAAAATTCAAAAAATTTATATCCCGCCACTTTAAAAAAGACATTAGGATTTTCCCCAGGCTTCGCTAAAAAGTCGCGGTCAGTCAACTGACCGCGTGCGGGGCTATTTTCGCATACTTTTTTATCGTTCGGCGCGATACTGTCGCGCCGATGAGCCGAACCGCGCAAAACAAGCCATTACTATTTGTTGAAAAAGGAGTGGCAAAAAATTGCCTTCGTACCTACGGCAATTTTTTGAAGAAATCGGAATCAACACTATTTTTTTTAAACAATTTTTTCCGCCGCCTTGGTTTTCTCCCACAAACGCAAAAACGGGAAAAAATATTGCCTACGCCGACGGGGGCGGACGGTGGCAGGAAGCGGCGGCGAGCCGCCCGCAATTCCTGCCAGCTCGTCCCGTCCCCGTCTTTGCCCCTTTCGGGGCGCTTTGGCAAATTTTTTCTTTTTCCGTTTTTGCTGGCTATAAAACAACATCGGCCGCCCGCGGTCGCGTGGGCGTTTCGGTTTCCTGTTTTTCGGCGGGTGCTCGGCTGGATCGTCGTGCTGACGGTGCAGGGGACGGGGAAATCCAAACGGCCGCCCGATCTATTTCAATCCGCTTTTCGCTATGCAGGGGGAAAGGGAACTGCCTGGCGAAAGGGCTTCTAGGTCTTAACCTCTCGCGCGTGCGCGCGCGTATATTTATACTCTATCTTTTATTTAAACTATTATTTGTGTATCATTTTGATACACTACGCGCGTATGTATCATTTTGATACAGTTTATATTTCATTTTGATACGGTTTTTGCGCCTCTTTTTCAAATACTGTATCATTTTGATACACTACGCGGGCGCACGCGTGCGCGTAGTATATCATTTTGATACGGTTTATTTGCGGTTACTGTATCTTTTTGATACGGTATTGATTATTCAGAAAAAAGAAAAACGACAGTAAAAAACTGTCGTTTTACTTACATATCGCGGAAAATGTTTTTCGCCGAAATAAGAGCGTATTTTTTAGCGTTTATTTCGAGTTGTTCCTCGATAGGCGGCGCGCCCTCTTTGCGGTCTATTAAATTAACGTATGCCGTTCTTTTTCCTCTGCCGCCGCCATATTCAACGCACCCGATAAACCCGCGTTTTAAGAGCTTTTCAAGCGTTCTCAATGCCGTTGCGCGGCTTATGTTCCAGTACGCTTGTAATCCCTGCACCGAACCCGTATAGGCGTTATATTTCAATCGGCTGAAATTTGCTACGGTCGCATAAACTAAAATTTCCGTGGGGGACAAGTCAAAGCGCGTACACCAATCAAACGGAATATTTACAAAGCGCGGCTTTTTCCTTACGTTATTATATTGCCTTGTGTCTTTCAGTTCGGTTTTATTTTTCATTTAGAGCCCGCCTTTGCCATTGTAAGGCGCGAAAGGCATACCGCGAGAGAAAGTATAGCTGCCCGTTTTTTCTCGGCTTTGCGGGCGCAATAATACGCCCTTAGCCGCTCTTTTACTTCCGGTCGCTGTCTGTATTCCTGCTGATATGCTTTAGCTTCCGGTCGCTGTCTGTATTCTTGCAAATATGCTTTGCGTTTGGAACCTTTGCTT
>CASETU010000183.1 GCA_949290895.1 uncultured Bacillota bacterium | reverse complement strand
AACGGGATTGAAGTTGAGTTTTGTAAAAAACAATTTCGTGCTTTACGGAAGCGACGGAAAGACGCAGATGCTTGCCGATACGATGGAAAATTTCATCGACGGAAAGAAAGGGCATATCGCCGTCGCTATGGACGGAGGTGCGAATATCGTTTATTTCGTCTATAACGGCGAATTTTGCGACGGCGGCGAGCAAAGAGAGTTTGGATGGCAGAGATTCAGCAAATATTTGCAGAATGTGAACGGCGGAAACGAAGTGCGCGTGGGGCGTGGCGTAACGAATTGCAGAGTGTTCGATCGTGCGCTTACCGTTGCAGAAATCGTTAAAGATCACAATGCGTTTTGCGCGGAGAAAGACAATGGCTGACAATATACAAAAGAGAGTTTGTGCTTTTCGGGATTTTTTTGAACGAAAAAATCCCGAAAAACTGCTCGGCTTTTTTTGCGGGAGTGAGTATCCGCTTTTTCGCTATCCTTCGCTGAAACTGCCCGAAGACCGTCCGTTGAAACCGAGCGATTTCGATATCGATGATTTTGTTAAGGATTGTATTTCTCTTTACGAAAAGCACGAAGCCTGCGGCGGAGATTTTATCTTTTCGGCGTCGGCGTTTTGGGGGATTCCTTGGATAGAGGCGATGATCGGCTGCCCGATTTATGCAAGCTATACGACGGGATCGCTGTATGCGGAAAAACCGGAAAACCCTTGTTTCGACTTTCATAAAGAGAACGAATGGGTGGTTTTGTGCGGTGAAATGCTCAACGCCCTGCAAGCGGCGTCGCAAGGCAAATTTCCGCTTGCCACCACGAGAATGCGCGGGGTAAGCGACGTTCTCGCCGCTGTATACGGCAATGAAGATTTGATCTTTCGCCTGATGGACGAGGACGCTGACGTCCTCAAAGCCGCGGAAAAGATCGCGGAACTGTATATAGCGTTTACAAAATTTCAGTTGGAACATATCCCTCCGTTTTACGGAATGATGGGGTCTTTTTATTATCACGCCCTCGTACCTTACGGTACGGTATGGCATCAGGAAGACGCGGCGGCGCTGCTGTCGCCCGACTTGTATGAAGAGTTTATTTTTTCCGCAGGATAAAAAGATCGTTTCTTCGTTTTCGGGAAACGTTTATCATCAGCATTCCGTCGGGTTTGTCCCCACGCAATCTTATCTTAACCTCGGCGTTTCTGCGTTGGAACTGCATATCGATGCGGGCGGGCCTTCGGCGGAATCGCTTGCGGAAAGATATAAGGCGATACAGGAGAAAGTTCCGTTGATTATTTGGGGGGATTTGTCCGAGGCGGATAGGCACTTTATATTCAACAAATTAAAAAACAACGTGGCTGTGATATGCTGCGTTTCTTCTCCGGAAGAGGCTGAAAAAATATATTTTGATTTTAAAAAGGGAAGATTATGAAAATAGATATTTCCGCAACGGAAGAAAGATTCAGAAACGGTATAAGGGAAACGGCAGAAGAGCTGGGGCTCGAAATCGGTGAAGGTATAAAGTTGATCGCCGTAAAAAACGACAGGTTTTACGTTAAATGCGAGGAAGATCGCGCGGAGATCGGTTACAGCAGGGACGTGGAATTTTTTAAAGGCTTGTTTTCCGTCAGCAAAGGGTTGAACTATGCGCCCGTAAAAAGGTGCGTGAAAGAATTGGGTGTTATGCTGGATTGTTCCCGTAATGCCGTCATGCGTCCTCAAGTTGTCAAAAAACTCATCAGAAAACTCGCGTACATGGGATATACCTATTTGGAATTGTATACGGAAGATACTTACGAAGTGGACGGCGAGCCTTATTTCGGTTATATGCGCGGCAGATATACGAAAGCGGAACTGAAAGAACTTGACACCTATGCGTGCGGTTTCGGCGTGGAACTCGTTCCGTGCATACAGACACTCGCGCATCTCGATGCATTGCTCCTTTGGAAAGACTATATGCAAATTTTCGATACGGACGATATTCTGATGGTCGGCGAGCCGCGTACTTACGAACTGATAGATCATATATTCAAAACCGTTTCCGAGACGTTCACGAGCAGAAATGTCAATATCGGCATGGATGAGGCTCACCTTGTCGGGCTCGGGAAATATCTGGATAAGCACGGTTACAGAAATCGTTTCGATATTTTAAAAGAGCATCTGGAAAAAGTGTGTGAAATTGCGAAAAAATACGGAATGAAACCGGCTATGTGGAGCGACATGTTCTTCCGTTTAGCGTTTCAGGGCGCATATTATCCCAAAGCGGGGGAAGAGGTGATGCCCGCAGAGGTCGTCGCTTGTATCCCGAAAGGCATGAAACTTATTTACTGGGATTATTATCACGACGACGAAAACGATTATGACCGTCTGATGAAATTGCATAATCAGACGGGGGCGGAAACGATTTATGCCGGAGGGGCGTGGTCGTGGACGGGAATAACACCGCGAAACGCCGTCAGCGTGCGCCGCATGGACGTTGCCGTGAATGCCTGCGTTAAAAACCATATCGACAATGTTTTGATAACGGTTTGGGGCAACGACGGCGGGGAGTGCAGCTGCTTTTCCATGTTGCCGACGTTTTGTTCGGTTGCGGAAAAGGTCTATGCGAATCGGAAAAGTATGGCGGACGTGTTTTATGCGTTGACTGGAACGAAGTTTTCTGATTTTATGAAACTCGATTATGCCAACGAAGTGGCGGACAATATGAGCGGCATCGAAAATCCGAGCAAGTATATGCTTTATAACGACTTTTTCTACGGCTTGCTTGACAGTACGATCTGCGGACGGGAGGTAGGGCTTTATAAAAAATACGTCAGAAATTTGAAACCGCTCACGCAAAGCGGCGAATATGCTTATCTTTTCAGACCGCAGTATTATCTTTGCAAGATTCTGGCGTTTAAATTCGATATAGCCACGCGCACGAAAACGGTTTACGATAACAAGGATAAAGAAGCGGCAAAGCGTATTTTAACTTACGATTATAAAAATATCGCTAAGTCATTGAAGAACTTTAAACACGAGTTTGAAGCGCAATGGCTACACGATAACAAACCGTTTGGCTGGGAAGTGCTGCAAGGGCGCATCGATACTATGCTCGGCAGATTGCAATACTGTTCGGATAAATTGTTAAAGTGGGTGCAAGGCGGGATTGATAGCATCGAAGAACTTGAAGAAGATAAGCTCGATTACCGTTGCTATGAAAGCGAAGTAAAAAAGCATTTATATCTTTTGGGATTCGAAAAAGCATTCACTGCGTCAAAATTATCGTTGTTCGTACACAGAACGTAAAGAGGAAAAAATTATGACAAAAAGAGAAAGAGTGATTTGCGCGTTGAATCATCGTCAACCCGACCATGTTCCGTATAATATCATCTGGACAGAGCAGGAAAAGGATAAGATGGCAAATTTTTATGGCGATCCCGATTTTGACGACAAGATCGGAAACTGTATAAAAATGTCGGGAGACGATTGTGAATTTAACAACGTGGGAAATGAATGTTATCAAGATAATTTCGGTATCGTATGGGACAGAAGCGGTGTCGATAAAGATATCGGCGTGATTAAGAATCTCGTATTGCCGGAACCCGATTTAAGCGGTTTTTCCCTTCCGCCTGTCAACGAAAAGCTGTTGCGAAAAAAATATGAAGAGCTGATGATAGAAAAGAAAAAGGATAAATTTGTTTTCGGTTCCATCGGTTTTTCAATGTTTGAACGCGCGTGGACGCTGTGCGGAATGGAGAATACTTTGATGTACATGCTTTGCGAAAAGGAATTTTTGCATGAATTGCTGGACATGATTTGCGAAAGAAATCTGAAAATCATCGAAATCGGTTTGGAATACGATATTGACGGTTTTCACTTCGGTGATGATTGGGGACAGCAAAAGGGCATGATCATGGGGGCGCCGCTTTGGCGCGAATTTATAAAGCCGCGAATGAAGAGAATGTATGAAAAAGTAAAAGAGAGAGGCCTTTACGTTTCGCAGCATTCCTGCGGCGACATTCAGACGGTTTTCGACGATGTTGTGGAAATAGGGTTGGATTGCTACCAGACGTTTCAGCCGGAAATTTACGACATCGAGGCGTGCAAAAAAGCTTACGGCGATAAGTTGACCTTTTGGGGCGGAATATCTACGCAGCAATTGCTCGCCTCGGCTTCGCCCGATAAAGTCGAAAGCGAAATCAGACGCATCACTGCAATTTTAAATCAAAACGGCGGATATATTTTATCGCCCACGCATGCGGTTGAAGTGGACGTCCCTGCCGAAAATATGGACCGTTTCATTCAGGTGGCAAAAAGTCTTTAAAGATGTAAATTATAGATGTATTTGAACGTTTTTTAATAAAACGATATGCTTGTTACATTTTGTTTTGCTTACAGTTCTGTTAAGATATGATTTTTTGTGGAGTTAGGTCCATGTAGTTTTTTTGCTTTTCTTTTTCTATATCAAAATCTAACTCCATGATTTGCTTT
>CASETU010000182.1 GCA_949290895.1 uncultured Bacillota bacterium | reverse complement strand
TTGGTTGCGGGAGTGGGATTTGAACCTCACGACCTTCGGGTTATGAGCCCGACGAGCTACCGAACTGCTCCATCCCGCGATAAGCGCTATCTCAAAAACGGAGTCGCTTCACGTTCTCAAGATGCTATAATATAATAGAATATTATGCGCCGTTTGTCAACTAAAATTCCCGCTAATTCTGGAAAAATATAAATTTTTTGCAATATTGCGGAAAATCTTGTATTTTATTATATTTTTTGCTACAATGTTTTTATGAATGATTTTTACAAAAATCTCATTTCAAAAGGCGAAAAAATCGCCGTCGCGCTCAGCGGCGGGGGCGATTCCGTTGCCCTTTTGCATTTTTTGCTGGATAAATCCCGAACGGACGGGTTTTCTGTGTGTGCCGTCAATATCGAACACGGAATACGCGGTGAAGCTTCCGAACGCGACAGTTTGTTTGTAAAGGAACTTTGTGAAAATCTCGGGGTGGAGCTGTTTTTTTATCGAGTGGACAGTCTTTTTCTTGCAAATAAAGAAAAAATTTCTTTAGAACAGGCGGCGCGGGCGCTCCGATATGAGAAGTTCCGCGAACTGCTGCAAAGTGGTAAAGTCGATAAAATTGCGACGGCGCACCATGAGCGTGACAATGCGGAGACGGTGCTGCTCAATCTGTTCCGCGGCACGTCACTGAAGGGCGCGGCGGGGATAAAGGCGCATAATCAAGGCGTCATTCGTCCTTTTTTGCATACTTCCAAGGTTGAAATCGAAAAGTATCTTGCGGAAAATCATTTGCCCTTTGTAACCGACGAGACCAACGCCGATACCGACATCAAGCGCAATTACGTGCGGCACAAGCTGCTCCCTGCGGCGGAAAAACTCTTTCCCGAAGCGGAAACCGCTATTTCCCGTTTTTCCTCTTTGGCTCGGGAGGAGGACGAATATCTGGACGCGCTTGCGGAAAAGTATATTTTTAAGACGAAAGACGGGTTCGGCATTTCGCTTTCCGCCGACGCGGTGTTGCTGCGCAGGGCTGCCGCGGCGGTTTTGAAACGCCTGGGTATCGGTAAAGATTATACCTTTTCGCATATAGATTCCGTCGCAGAGCTCAAAAAAAAGGAGAACGGCGCACGGAGCGATCTGCCGGGAGAGTGCGTCGCGGCCAGGGAATACGATAAAATCGTTTTTTTTAAAAAAGCGGGGGACGTCTTTGAAGAAAAGCCGTTTGTTATGGGAAGTTATTCCTTTTGCGGCAACGTTATGTTATCGGAAAAGAGTTCCCTTGAAGAGTTTCACGAACTCTGCGCTGCGGAGGGAGTGTATTTTGCCGATGCGGACAAGTTGGGGAAAAACGCCGCGGTGCGGACGCGGAGGGAAGGCGATGTTTTCAGAAAGTTCGGCGGCGGCGAAAAAAAACTGAAAGATTATTACATCGACAAAAAATATCCCGTTCGGCTGAGAGATGAATTATTGCTGATTGCCGACGGAGAAAAAATATTGTTTTCGGGATTGGATATTTCCGATGCGATAAGAGTAGACAAAGACACCGTAAACGTGATAAAATTGACTTACAAACCACAAAGGAGTTAAAAATGCATCAGGACCTTGAAAAAGTATTAATTACCAAAGAGGAAATCGAAGCGAAAGTGAAGGAAATCGCGGCGGAGCTCGACCGTGACTATGCGGGCAAGCAGCCGCTCATGCTCTGCATATTGAAAGGCAGCGTGTTGTTTTTTTCGGATATTATCCGCGCGATGCAAATTCCGTTGGAAATCGATTTTATGGCGATTTCCAGCTACGGCGCGGGAACGACAAGCGGAGAGGTCAAACTGGTAAAAGATTTAGACAGGAGTATCGAAAATAAACACGTGGTCATTGTGGAAGATATCGTCGATACGGGGCATACGCTTTTTTATCTGAAGAGAATGCTCAATCAGCGGCACCCTGCTTCCATCAAGGTCTGCGCGCTTTTGGATAAATTCGAGCGCAGAGAAGCGGACGTTGTAGCCGATTATAAGGCGTTCGACATCGCCAACGAATTCGTTGTGGGGTACGGTCTCGATTATGCGCAAAAGTACAGAAATCTTCCCGAAATCGGCGTATTGAAACGGGAAATTTACGAAAAATAAATAATATGCCGTATCGCAAATGATTTTTCGGTGCGGGCGGCGGGAGCGTTCATGTTTTTTGAATACGTAAAAAATTTCACGGATTATAAGCTTTTTTCCCTTGCGCATATATTGTTTTTCGTGTTCGGCGTGATTTTGGCGGTGAGTTTAAGCATCGTGCTTCGCAACAGGTCGGAAAAAACGAAGAGAATTATTCTGATTGTAAGCGCTTCGCTCATTGTCTTTAATTACGTCTTTTTACAGTTGTGGCGCGTTTGGGCGTATGCCGACGGGCGAGGCAAGGGAATTTTGGACCAAGTGGCTTATATTATGATGCCGAACGAGATTTTGCCTTTTCAGCTGTGCAGTCTTCTTTGCTATCTCGTGCCGGCGACGGTCATCGTCAAGAAAAAATGGTTTTATAACGCCTTGGCACCCATCTGCATCATGGGCGGTTTCCTGTTTTTCTTCTTTCCGGACGGAATCCTCAATCGCTATGCGCCTTTTAGCTTCCGCGTTCTCGAAAGCGTGATACAGCACACGGTGCTGCTGTTTTTCGGGTTTTATCTATATGTTTCCAAAACGGCGGAAATCGATATAAAGTCGATACGTTATCCTTTTATTTTAATGGGTTTTATCGGCGTAGTGGCGATTTTTGCGAATCTGGTTTTCGGAAGTGTGGACGACGCGGTCAATTTCCTCTATATCCGCAAAGACATTCTCGGCTTAGGGCTGCCGTCTGTCGTTACGGCGCTCATTATGGCGGCGGTGTTTACCGCGTTCATGTTTGCCGTTTTGGGCGTAAGAAAGCTCGTATCGTTTGCGGCAAAATCTTTGCATAAAGGACAGAAAACGGAAAAACAAGAATAAAATCTCATAGTTTTATGCGAAAATCAAAGGGCGCGCAAAGTTAAACTTTACGCGCCCTTTCTGCGTGAAAAAACCACCCGCTGCTTTTGCTGCAGCGGGTGGTTGCGTTATATATATTGTTTATTTTTCGTACTTGTAAAATCCTTCGCCTGCGGACATGCCTAATTTGCCTTCGTCAATATATTTTTTCAGCATTTTTGCCATGCCTTTAAAATTGTACGGGGCGAGGAACGAGGGAATTTTTACATACATTTGCACGATGTTGAATGCCGTGGTAAGCCCTACCGTGTCGAGAATACGGAAAGGGCCTTTCGGCGCGCCCGTGCCAAGCGTCCACGCTTTGTCGATGCTTTCGGGATCGGATATACCGTTCACATAAAGATCCATTGCCGAAAACAGCAGGGGGACCAACATGGAATTGAGAAGATAGCCCGATTTTTCTTTCAGCACGGGCAGGGGGATCATGCGGATATTTTTTGCAAAATCGCAGATGAGGTCAAAATATTTTTTGTCGGTATCCGCCTGCGCCATGATTTCCGCCGTATTGTTTTTCCAGATGGTATTTGCAAAATGCAGCGCGAGGAATTTATCCTTTCTGCCCGTAGATTTGGTGAATTTGGACGGAAGAAGGGTGGAAGAGTTCGTTACGATGACGGTCTTTGCGGGGAGGAGCGGCGCCATTTTTTTATAAAATGCGATTTTTTCCTCCACGTTTTCCGCCATCGATTCGATCACGAGGTCGGCGTCCTTAACCGCCTTTTGCAAGTCGAGTTCCAGCTTAATGTTTTTGTAAGCGTTTTCCACCTTTTCGAGACATTTTTTTTCGTCGAAGTCTTCGTAATCGGCGATGCCGCGCGCCCAGTTTGCGGGCGTTTTGCCTTCGGGCGAAGCCATTAGCTGCATCGTTTCGGTGTATGCCTGTTTCAGGTGGTCGAGTTTCGGCTGCGTGCGGGTGATGCTCCCTTCGCTACGCAGCCAAATGGTTACGTCAAAACCGCAGTATGCCGATTGAAAGGCGATCTGGCTGCCCAGAACGCCGCCGCCTGCGACGACGACTTTTTTGATATCCATAATTTTCCTCCATGACAGTTTTTTATCGTTATATCATAAAATTTATTTTTCGTCAACTTATTGCGCGGTTCTCGGTCATAAAAAAGATAATTTCCGCGGAAAACGCAACTTTTATATAGGATAGGCTGTTTGCGGCACTTTTTTTATTTGATTTTATTTCCGCCGCGAATATGCTTTTTTTGCATAAATTCGACGGGAATAGATATTGACAATTCGCATTGCAAAAGGTATAATCGAAGGGAAAGGCGAAACGCTGATTTGCGCGTCACTGAGGTAAACGGGATTTATGGCGGAGGAGATATCATGATAGAGCTGAAAAACGTGAATAAGATTTACGGCAGCGGGGAAGGCGCGGTGCACGCGCTCAAAGACGTAAGCATCACCATTGAGGACGGCAAGTTCACCGCGATTTTAGGCAAGAGCGGCAGCGGAAAGTCTACGCTCATGAACATCATCGGCGCGCTCGATTCTCCGACGGACGGAGAGGTGTTCGCCAACGGGAAAAATCTGACGAAAATGTCGCAAAACGAACTTGCCGAGTATCGCAACAAGACGACGGGATTCGTGTTTCAGTCCTTTTATTTGGAACCGACCTTTACAGTACTCGACAACGTGGCGATGCCCCTTATCATCGCGGGGATGGACAGAAAGACGCGCGAAGATATGGCGCGGGAAATTCTGATTCAGCTGGGGCTCGGCGATAAAATCACGAAGAAGGCAAACGAGCTTTCGGGCGGGCAGAAACAGCGGGTGTCCATCGCCCGTGCGCTGGTGCACAATCCCGATATCGTGCTGGCGGACGAACCGACGGGCAACCTCGATTCGCAAAACGGTGCGGAGGTGATGGCGCTTTTAAGGCAGATATGCGACATGGGCAAGAGCGTGGTGCTCGTTACGCACAATATGGAGGACGCGAAAAACGCCGATAATTTGATCCTCATTAAAGACGGCGTCGCCGAGATGAAGGATGGCGGGCTGGAATGAGGTTTTTCGATGCGTGGAAAATCGCCTTTCACAATATGCGCGTCAACAAAAGCCGCACGATTTTGACGATATTCATCGTCTTGATCGTCAGCTCGCTGATGATGACGCTGTGTCTTTTCGGCATTTCCTTTTA
>CASETU010000181.1 GCA_949290895.1 uncultured Bacillota bacterium | reverse complement strand
TTTACCGCTCCTGGGACGACGTGTGCAGGGAAGTTTACGCCTTTTACGAAAAGGCGCTGGAAAACAAAAAATCGCGCTGAGTTTTTTGCGCCGCAAAACCGCCGCGCTGAAAACAAAGCATTAACATCGTATAAAAAAAGCGCGGGGGCGAAACGCCCCCGCGCCAGAAAATCTTAACTACGCGTTGAACGCGTGATTATAATTGATAAAAATTAAAAATTTAAAAAGCGGAACGATTTTGTTCCGCTTTTTTCTTTTTAAAATTCACTGCCGAAAAAGTCGGACGAGTAAAAGTCCTCGCCGTCGAATCGAAACGCCTGAGCGGACGATTCCAACATCACGTCTTTGCAAAAACGCCTGACTTCCAGCGTCGGCGCAAAATAATCTTTTTTCATTTTTCCACCTGACTTATCTTTTGTATATAAACAGTTTAACATATCCCTTGCGTTTTGTAAAGGGAAAATTTATAAAACGAACGCGAGCGCGAGATAGCTCACCCCCAGCAGGATCGCGAGGAAAGAAAAATTCACCAGCAGAAATATGCCGATATATTTTTTCACGTTGTCGCCGTGTTTTTTGTAATTCGCGAGGGTGATGAGGCTGGCAAGCGACGCTATAGGCGTGCCCAGCCCGCCGATATTGACGGCGATGAGCAATGCGGCGTAATCGGTGGTGAACTTAGACAAAAGCACCGCCGACGGCACGTTGGAAATGATTTGGCAGGAAAGGGTGCCGAAAAGCAAGGTATCTTTCGACATCAGATACCCGAAAGCTTCCTTCACGGCGTCGATGCGCGCCATGTTGCCCGAGAAAATAAAGAAAGCGCAGAAGGTCAAAAGCAGACCATAATCGACTTTTAAAAACGCCTTTCTGTCGAGGAACAAAAGCGCCAAAACCACCGCACCCAACCCGTAATAATACGGGAACACGCGGAAGACAATCATGACCGAAAGAGCAAACAGCACGAAATATACCGCCGTTCTCCAGCCGCTCGGGCTCGCCTGCACCCCCGTAAGCACTTCGGCGGGGTCTTTTTTCACGAACAGACAGACCGTTAAAATCAGCAAAAACGCGATGGCGAACGGGATTGCCATGATGGCGAAAAAGTTGCCCGCGGGAATATTGAAATAGGAATAAAGATATAAATTCTGCGGGTTTCCGAAGGGCGTGAGCATGCCGCCGAGGTTCGCCGCGACGTTCTGCATGACGAAAGTAAACGCCATGTGCCGCTTTCTTCCGCAGGATTCCAGCGCAAAATAGCCGAGGGGCAGAAAGGTGACGAGCGCCATGTCGTTCGCCATGATCATCGAGCCGAAATAAGTTACGAACACCAGCGCGATGACGACGTTGCGCACGCTTTTGAATTTTCTTACGATGATGTCCGCCGTCCAAACGAAAAATTTGATGTTCTTGAGCGCCGCGACCACCGCCAGCGTGCAGAAAAGACACGACAACGTGCGGAAATCGAAGTACCCCAAATATTCTCCGTCCACGGGAACGAAGATACAAGTCACCCCCGCGGCGATCGCCGCGATGATGAGCACGATATTGTTTTTGATTGCGCCCGCAACCGCTTTGAGATAAGCGTGCCTGCGGACGGGGGCGCGCTGCCCTTGCGTTAGTTCCGCCATTTTTTCGCCGTCAACCGATATTTTTCCGCGCTATACGCGCATTATATCATTATATGCTTTTTTATCCTTAATTTATTATATACGGCAAAACGCGCGAGTCAAGCGATTGAAAGCACTTTTAAAAAAAGATTTCCGCGGCGCGCGTGCGCGCCGCGGAAAAAGACCGTTTTGATCGGTTGTTCTTGCTTACACCCACCACATTTCACGGTTTTTGGGCTGTTTCATCATGATTTTTTGCATGAAAGCGATGGCTTTTTCCAGCCCCTCTTCCTGCGTCATCAGACTGTCCTCGTGTTCGATCGACATATAGTAATCATACCCCACGAGCCTGAGCGCCGTGCACACGTCCTTCCAGAACTTTTCGTCCGAGCCGTAACCGACCGTGCGGAATATCCACGAGCGGTGCGCCTCGTCGGCGTAAGGTTTTGTATCGAGCACGCCGTTTTTCGACGTGTTCGACTTGTCGAGCGCGGTGTCCTTCGCGTGGAAGTAATAGAGCGCGTCGCCGAGGTATTTTATCGCCTCGGGAACGTCTATTCCCTGCCAGATGAGGTGCGACGGATCGAGATTCGCGCCCAGCGCCTTGCCCGCCGCGTCGCGGAGTTTTATCATCGTTTCGGGGTTGTAAACGCAGAATCCCGGGTGCATTTCAAAGCATATCTGCACGCCCGCGCCCTCCGCCTGCGCCGCGTGTTTTTTCCAGTACGGAATGAGCACGTCCTCCCACTGGTAACGCAGAACGTCGGAAAATTCGTTGGGCCAAGGGCAGGTCACCCAGTTGGGCATATCGCCTTTGCCGTCGCCGGGGCAGCCCGAAAAGGTAACGATTTTCTTCACGCCGAGCTTTTCCGCGACGTCGATGGCGGCTTCGAGTTCCGCCGTGGCTACGTCCGCAACCGCCTTTTGCGGGTGCACGCCGTTGCCGTGCACGGAAATCGCGCATATCTCCATGTTATATTTTGCAAATAAATCTTTGAGCGCGGCGCGCTTGTTCGCGTCCTTTTTCAGCTCTAAAATGTCGGCATGCGCCTTGCCTGGAAAACCGCCCGCGCCGAGTTCCAGCCCCTCCACGCCTTTCGCGGAAAGGTACTTGAGCGCCTCTTCCAGCGTCTTGTTGCCGAACACCGGGGAAAATACCGCTAATTTCATACACGCACCCCCCCCTTTTTAATCGAAATAAACGGGTTTGCCCGTCTTTGCGGAAAGGTAAATGGCGTCTAAAATACGGGTAACGACGATCGCCTGTTCCGGTTCGACCACGAGCTTACCCTTGCCGTTTATGGCGTTCAAGAACACCTGCGCTTCGTAAACGTGCGGCTTGCTGAGATCGGCGTTGCCTTCAAAAAAGTCCACCGCGCCCACGCTGAAATCGGGAACGGTGATATACTGTCTGCCGTTTTTCACGCCGTTGATGCGCAGTTTCGTGCCGTCGACTTCCATATCCGCACCCGCTTTTGTACCGCAGATGAGCGTCTGCGCTTCGCCGGGGTTGGCGTAGTTGAGCGCCCAGCTGGCGTCCACGGAAATGGTCGCGCCGTTTTCCATGACAACGAACCCGAAAGCGCTGTCTTCCACCGTGAATTTTTCCGTATCCCAGTCGCCCCAGATATTGCCCGTCTGCGTATCTTTATTGAGTTTATGATAGACCGAACCGACGGCGTATTTCGGCTTGTAGTTGTTCATCACATAGAGGGTGATGTCGAGGGAATGGGTGCCGATGTCGATGAGCGGCCCGCCTCCCTGCTTTTCTTCGTCCAAAAATACGCCCCACGTGGGTACGGCGCGGCGGCGCACAGCCTTAGCACGCGCAAAATAAATATCTCCGAAAGTACCGCTTTCCGCTTCCTCTTTCAGATAGCGCACTTCCGCACGGTAGCGGTTCTGATAGCCGATGGTCAGAAGTTTGCCGCTTCTGTTTTTCGCGTCTATCATCTTTTTCGCTTCTTCGTAATTGATCGCCATCGGTTTTTCGCACATGACGTGCTTGCCCGCGTTTAACGCGGCGACGGTGATTTCGCTGTGCGAGATATTCGGCGTGCACACGCACACCATGTCGATTTCCTTTTCCTTTAAAAGTTCTTTATAATCGGTATACGTCCTGCTGTTTTTATCGCCGTATTCCTTTTTCGCTTTCAGCGCGCGCTCTTCGATTATGTCGCAGAACGCCACCATTTCCGCTTGGTCGGCAAGCGCCTTATACGCGGGCATGTGCTTGCCGTTCGCAATACCGCCGCAACCGATAATTCCGATTTTTACCTTTTTCATCTTTCCTCTCCTATTGATATTTTTTCATGAACTTGCAGCTTTCGCGAAGATAGTCCGCTTCCGCCATGCCGATTTTTTCCGCTTCGAGTATCGCCCAGGGCACGCCGAGCGCCTTGCCCTTTTCCATAACCGCGCCGCAATTCGCCTTACCTTCGCCGACGATCGGATTGACGCCTTCCGCGCCGTCCGCCCCCAGCTCCTTTACGTGCAAAAACAAGAGCCTGTCCTTTTCACGTTCCATGTATTTGAGCGCGTTAATCCCCGCCACCGCCAGCCAGAATACGTCGAGTTCGAGCTTTAATCCCGCGACGGCGTCGGCAATGCCTTTGACGTAATCGCTGCCGTTTTCAAATTCGTGGGCGTGATTGTGATAGCCGAGCACGATGCCGTTCTCCCGCGCGAGGGCGAGCGTCTTGCGGGTCTTTTCGTATTCCGCCTGCGCGTCCGCGCCATGGTTAAAACCGATCCACGGCACGCACACCGCTTTGATGCCGAGCGCCTTTATTGTGGGGAGTTCTTTTTCAAACGCCTCGTTGCCGATGTGCGCGGAAACGGGCGCGAGGTCATATTTTTTCAGCAGAGCGGAAATTTCCGCAGCGGACATACCGTAAAATCCCGCAAATTCCACGCCCTCGAAACCCGCTTCGGAAATGATTTTCAACGCGTTTTCCAACCCGTTTTTTTCAATATATTCCCGCAGAGAATAGAGCTGCACCGCGAATTTCATTCCTTTTCCTCCGCAATTTTCTCCAACGCGGGCACGCACGGGCAATCGAGCTTTTCGAGGATTTTCTCCGCGGGCGCAGCCCACTTTGCGGCGTTTTGCAAAATCAGCCTGATCTTTTCGTTATGATACGATTCGTTGGTCTCGTGTCCCGGCTGAAAGTAAAACACTTTGCCCCGTCCGCGGCGGTACGTTACGCCGCTGCGGAACACTTCTCCGCCCTGATACCAGCCGATAAACACCGTTTCGTCGGGAGTGGGGATATCGAAAACTTCCCCGTACATCTCTTCGTGCGCGATGTCGACGTATTCTCCCACGCCCCGCGTAATGGGGTGCACGGGATCGATGACCCAAAGCCGTTCGCGCTCGTTGACCTCACGCCATTTCAGCGTGCAGGAAGTGCCCATCAGACGACGAAAAGGCTTGGACATGTGCGCCGAATGCAGAAAGATGACGCCCATGCCGCGCTGAACGCGTTCGGCAATTTTTTCCGCAAGTTCGTCGGGCACATCGTTATGCATGCTGTGTCCCCACCACACTAAAACGTCGGTATTATTTAAGATATCGTCGGTGAACCGTACGCAATGATCGCCGTCGTCCTGATAAACCGTCGTAACTTCTCCCACCGCGGAAAAAACGTCTTTCAACGTTTCATGCAGTCCGTGCGGATGCACCGAAAGAACGTCTTTCCATTCTCTGAACGCCTTGCCGTATTCCGAAAAAACCGTGATTTTCATATTCTCCTCCTCAATATATGACTTTGACGACTTTCCCCGTATCGGAAGAAAGTTTTGCCGCTTCCATAATCTTCATTACCGCCATGACTTCGTCGCTCTTTATCATCGGCGCCTTGACGCCCGTTACAACGTCGTAAAATTCTTTATAAAACGGGAGCGCCGGCACGTTCACTTCGGGCAGAGCTTCTTTTTCCACCGATTCCGCGCTTCTGTACGCCATAGTGCGGGTAAACCCGTTGCCCGCCGTGATGCCCGCGATCTTCAAATCTTTTGCGTAAACGGGTTTGACGACTTCCCCTTCGAGCGCCCAGTTTTTCACGACCGCCGTGCCGTTTTCGCCGTATACCACCCAGCGCGGCAACGGGCAAAAACAATTCGTATCCACCGTGATTTCCACGCGAAGTCCGTTTTTATAGCGGAGCTGCAGCTTGAAAGCGTCGTCCACCTCGAAACCCAGATCGTAAGAAAAGTCGGCATAAACGCTTTCGGGGCGTTCCGTTATCATATACACGAACTGGTCGATAAGGTGCACGCCCCAGTCGAGCATCATGCCGCCCCCCGTTTCCTTAAATTTGCGCCAGTCGCCGGGAATGCCGTTCGCACCCTGTACACGCGATTCCACACGCCAGAGCTTTCCAACGGTATTTTCTTCGTAAATGCGCTTTATCGTGAGAAAGTCCTTGTCCCAGCGGCGGTTTTGGTGCACCATGAGCACCACGCCGCATCTTTCGGTCACTTCCAGCATTTCGGCATATTCTTCGCTCGAAAGGGCGACGGGTTTTTCGCAGATGACGTTTTTCCCCGCCTGCGCGAAATATTTTACATAGGGCAGGTGCATGTCGTTGGGCGTGGCGATGAGCACGGTATCCGTCGCCTTATCCGCCGCAATGTCCTCTTTCGAGCGAAACGCATAAGCCGTTTCGATACCGTGCTCCTTTGCGACGGCATAGCGCGTTTCGTCAATGTCGTATATGCCCGTAATGTTGTAGTTGTCCAGGGTTTTTATCAAATCGCCGTGATACGAACCCATGCCGCCGTACCCGACGATTGCAAGATTGATTTTTTTCATTTTTTTGCTCCTTCCCGCTTGCTTTTGCGGGCGCGATGCGTTATAATGATTTCACATCTATTCTTATTATAGAGCGTAAAATCGGGCAAATCTATTTGAAATTAAGGAATTTATTCTCAATTATTGCGCTCATTATCGCAAAGGGGGCTCGCATGCATTCATTTTACGAAACCATGCGCGAAAAAATCACATACATCGATTTTATGGAATCGACAAGCGACTGCGAACCGCATTTTCATTCCGCAGTGGAAATCCTCTACGCAAAGGAAGGCGAGGTGGACACCTTTATCAACGGCAAACCGCACACGCTTAAAAAAGGCGAGCTTTGCGTTTGCGATTCTTACGACGTGCACTCCTTCAATTCTCACGGAAAAAACTGCCTTATCCTCATCGTGCCCGCCGATTATTTAGACGATTATCTGAAAGCGCGCGGCAAGAAACACATCGCCAGCAATTACATTTACGACGAAAAAATATGCGGCGATATTGCCGAAATCATACCGAAGTTTGCGGAAAAACAAAGCTTTTTGACCTGCAAGGGATATGTCGATCTGATTTTGGGGTTCATTTCGGACGCGACGGGGTTTTCCGACGCCGCGGAAGAAGACTTCCATATCATGAAAAAGGTGCTGGACTATCTGGAAAACAACTATTCTGCGGAAATCACCCTCGATGCCCTCTCGGCGCAGTTCGGCTACAGCAAATATTACTTTTCGCGGATATTCAACCGTTTTTTCCGTTTCAGCCTGAAAGAATACCTCAACCGCCTGCGCGCACGGCAATTCATTGCCCGTATGCGGCAGAACGAAAGCGCCGATATATTGAGCACCGCGCTCGATTGCGGCTTTAACTCCCTGCAGACCTTTTACCGCTGTTTTACGAATTATTACGGTACGTCCCCCAAAAAATACCTGCAAGGCCTGACGGAAAAATAATTGCCCCCACTCGCTCCCGTAAAAAGGTTTTTAAAATATCTACGCGCCGCCCGTTTTCGGGCGGCGCGCTTTTCGTTATTTTACAAAACGAGCTCCCCGCCTAAAAAATTTTGTCCTTACCGTTTTGCGAAATAAAAAAACGATAACGCGGCGCGGCAGTAAAAACTGCCGCGCCGCAGAAAAAAACAGCGCCGTCCGAAAGAAATTTCTTTCGGGCGGTGCTGTAATTAAACTGTCTTTACGCTCTATTGAAACTTTATCACGCCCTGTTGCACAGATAGCCGTGCCCCATTTATCCGTTATTCCGCCTTATTTTCTGCCTCTTGCCGCGCTTTTTTCGTCGTCTTAAAAGTCGTTTCCGTCATGACGATCATCAAAATGACGAAAAACGCAAGATACAGCGGCATGATTTCAAACCCGACGGCATTGCCCAAAAGTCCGAAAAGCGGCGGCATAAACGTAGAACCGACGTATGCGCTTGCCATCTGTATGCCGATGACGGCGCCCGAATTTTCCGCACCGAAATTGAAAGGCGTGGAATGAATGATGCACGGATAAATCGGCCCGCACCCGAACCCGATGACGATAAACGCCGCAATGGGCAACGCGCCGTTTACGGGCAAAAGCAACAGCGCGATACCGCAGGACAGGATACACGTGCCGCAAACGATCATATTTCTATCGCCCAGATTATCGGATACGAAACCTCCGACGAACCGCCCCGCCGTAATCCCTATAAAAAACAGAGAGGCGAACTGCGCCGCGCGTTCGGGCGATACGTTTTTGACTTCGACAAAGTACGTGCTCGCCCAGCCCATGGCGGTCGCCTCCGCCGCGCAATATGCGAAAAAACCCACGAGAAGAAAGGGCACGCCCTTGATTTTCAATGCGCCGAAAATACCCACGCTCTTTTGTTTTTCTTCCGAAAGCGCCTTGTTCGCCTTCCATACGGGCAGCGTAACGAGAAGCAAAAGTCCTATGCCGAGCTGGATAAATCCCACGATGCGATACCCGTTGTTCCAAACGGAAGTTGTTAAAGCGTAGCTCATCACGAAAGGACTGATGATCGTGCCCACGCCCCAAAAACAATGCAGCCAGCTCATGTGCTTCGCCTTATAATGGAGCGCGACGTAATTGTTGAGCGCCGCATCGATCGCGCCCGCGCCCAGACCGTACGGCACGGCGATCACGATGAGCATCCAGAATGCGTTCGCAAAGGAAAATCCGAGCAAGGCGACCGCCGTCAAAAACACGCTGACCACGGTGACGGTGCGCGTTTTGAATTTTCTGGTCAGCTTATCGGAAAACAAGCTGGATACGATGGTGCATGCCGATATCGTCATCGACACAATACCCATATACGGTATGGGCACGCCGAGTTCTTCGTGCATGACCGGCCACCCCGCGCCGAGCAGGGAATCGGGCAATCCGAGACTGATAAAAGCAATATAAATCAATGCAAGCAAAAACGTGTACATTTCGTTTTCTTTTTCCTGAAATTTTAAATATTGAAACGTATTGTTCCGCGCTTTATCCTATCAAAAACACGCGGCAATTCGCTTAAAAGGACTTTTCGGTCGCTCACTGCCGATTATAGCGCATATTTCGCTTAATTGCAAACGAATACGCTTGCCAAAATGCGGAAATCCCCGCCCCTTTATAAATTACACGTAACTAAATATCCTCCGCGCCGCGGATGAATTGTCAAGTTAAGTGCAACAGTTAGAGAGATTTAGTTCAAATAAATCTTGCGGAGTTTGGTAATGCAAAACTTTCTTGG
>CASETU010000180.1 GCA_949290895.1 uncultured Bacillota bacterium | reverse complement strand
CTCTTTTATCTTTTTGTAAAAAGGAGTATAACGCAAAACATGACATACAATCACGCGCCGCTTGTATTTTTCCGCCGCAGCAGAAATTTTTTGACAATCTTCATACGTTGCGGCAATCGGCTTTTCCAAAAGCAAATCGTAGCCCGCCTTCATACACTCTTCGGCATGAAGTCGGTGCTGTGCGTCCTGCGTACATATAGCAACGATATCCGCTTCGATTTTATCTTTTAAAAACGCTTTGTAATCTTCATAAACGGGACTATCGAAAAGCGCGCGGGCAAGATTTAGTCTGTCCGGATTGTTTTCTATAATAGCTGTCACTTCAAATTCCTGCGGATACTTTAACGCATATCCCGCGTAAATACTGCCGCGTTGTCCGTATCCCAATATCGCGATTTTCTTTCTCATACATCTACCTTTTTTACTGCGCGACCGCTAATCAGCGGTCGCGCAGCCGCATCTTACGCGCCGATTTCGTTGACGAGAGCGAAGTCGGCAAACCTTACTTCCTTAACATTATCCGCGTTACCGTCTTTTGCCGCGTTAAAGCTGACCGATATGAAACATTTTTTATTGAATCCGTTACCACCCGCAAGGAATGTTTCCATGGGAATATAAACGTCATGCCACTCGTTGAGGGTGAGTCTCTCCTCGCTCTGGTATTCATCGGCAGGGTTTTTATTTTCGCCGACGATCATCTGATCGGAGCAAAGGAGCAATCTCCACTTATATTCTCCGCTATCCGAAACCGCCATCACGCGCACTTTAACATAAGCGTAAGCCGAAAGTTCTTCTTCGGTAAGTTCCGATTCCAACTTAAACATCTGCCACGTCTTTTTTGCGTTGTTTTCGATGCTCCAGGAAACATACGGCGCGCCTTCACCGTCGGAAACATAAGATAATACGTTGCCCGCGCCGACGCTCATATCGGAAAGCACGTCGACCGAGGAGAAATCCAGCGCATTCGTTTTAGATACGGGCTTTCTCGCAACGGGAATTTCGAGCGTCTGTTCAAGCGCTCCAGCATAAGTGTACGTTACTGTGATCGTACCGGAATTCGGCGCAACATATCCCGTTAGCGGAACTTCCACGCCCTTTTCCGTACCGTATGCGGAATCGAACACGGCACTCGCCGACGCTTTGTTCCCGCTGATTTCACCGTTTACGGAAACTTGTGCTTCGGGAATATCGTAAGCCGTCCCCGCAGTTGCGGCAACCGCTTCGGGCAGAATGATTTTGATTGCAGAATTTACGGTAAACGTTCCTTTCGTATCTCCGCTATAGAGCTTATCGGTCGCATACAGGCTGTAATCATAAACCCCTGCGGCAAGCACATAACGATGAACATTCCCTTCTACAGAAGAAACCGTCTGTTTTTCGCCGTTCTTCGATACGATCAGTTCGTAAGAAGGTACTTCTTCTTTATCGCACGAAACGGTAATTGCAACGTCGGCGCTTTCGCCGCTCACGATTTCAAGACCGGCAACTTCCACCGTATAATTTACGCTGTACTTCGCATAAATCGCTCCGAGCCTGAGTTCCGTAAGCGACGCATGGTTCGTGCTGGAAGCGTTGTTTGTATTAAACGGCAGGAACTTTGCGGTGCTTATGTTCATCTGCGTAACGAAAACATCCATATCCATAGTGATTTTCGTCCACGTATCGGACATGAAGCGGTAATTGTAGTCGAGATTATTAAAGAAACTGAAACTTACTTCCGTACCGTCTTTCGCATCGGCATAAAGCCATATTTCTACCACGTCATATTTTGCATAAGTTTCAAGCGAAAATTTAGGAGTAAGCGCAATATTGTGCCATTGCGAACCAGTCGTCGTTGCGGTAAAACTTACATAATCTCCGGTATACACAGCATCCGCATCGCCGGCTTTAACTTCCATGGGACAAGCCGTATTCGTCTTGATTTGCGCCGTCATATTTTCCGTCGTCGGCTCAAAGACGACATTGCTTTCCTCGGTTTCTTCCGCTATATAGAAAGTAACGGAATATTCTCCCTGCAGATAGTAACCGCTATCGGTAAGCACAATGACCGCCTCGTAAGTGCCGACGTTTTTCGCGCCTTCCCAAACGTATTTACCTTCCACTTTTTCCAAAACAGTTACCGTTTCGCCGTTCTGACGAATTTCCACTTTATACCCGATATCCGGCGTGACGTTTACGGTAAACGAAGGATTTTCCTGCGGCGTATACGATAATTTATCCGCAACGATTTCACCTTCCGCCGCTTTGACAAGTTCAAAATCAGCAAAGCGGACTTCTTTTACGTTATCCGCATTTCCGTCCTGCGACTTATTAAAGGTTATGGAAACAAAACATTTTTTATCGAATCCGTTGCCGCCCGAAATAAAAGCCGACATCGGGATATAGATATAACCCCATTCGTTGAGCGCCAACCTTGTGGGAGCATCCCACGCCGTATCGCCCGCAATGTACTGATCGGAACACATCAAAACACGCCATCTGTACACACCGTTGTCGGAAAGCGCCATAGCCTTGACTTTAACGTAATCGTACTGCGCCAGAACCTCATCGGAAACCGTAGCGGAAACTTTCATCATCTGCCAGCTTGCCGTAGCGTTATCCTTGATCGTCCAGGAAACATAAGGCGCACCGTCGCCTTCGGACACATAAGTCAGCACATTATTGCCGCCCGCTACCTGAATGTTTTCCAACACATCGCTCGAAGTAAAATCAAGCGCATGATTTTGGGAAACCGCGCCGCGTTCCACCGTTATCGTCATGGTTTTGGAAACCGCGCCTTCATAGGAATAAACGACTTCGATAACGCCGCTCGAAGGAGCGACAAAACCTTTCGCGGCAATGCCGCTTGTCTTTTCGTTCGTATATTTTTCCGTAAAGCTTGCCGTTATCGTCGCTTTTTCGGAAGAAACTTCGCCGTTTATATAAACGACGGCATCGGGTATATCGTATGCGACGCCCGCCACGGCGTTTTGCGCCTCGGGCAGTTCGATCTTGGTCGCGTAATCCACCACAAAGGTTCCCGTCGTTTCCCCTCTGTACATATCGTCTGCAGAAACGATTTTATATTCGTAGTTCCCTGCACCGAGTATATACGTATACACGTTTTCTTCTGTCTTTACGGGTTGAATAACCTGATCGTCCTTTGTAAGCGTCAACGTAAAAGCAGGCAGGTTTTCGCGATCGCTCGATACCGTAAGGGTAACTTCCGTTTCCTCCGCACCGGCATCTATGTTCAGGTTGTCTTCTTCCACAGCGTAATCCACAGTATATTTTGCGAACACACCGCCGAGCCTGAGTTCCGTAAGCGACGCATGGTTGGAGCTGGAAGAATTGTTGGTATTAAACGGCAGGAAAATCGCGTTGTTTTTACCCATTTCCGTCACAAAATCTTCCATATCGAGGGTGATTTTCGTCCATGTATCGGACATAAAACGGAAATTATAGTCAAGATTATTAAAGAAACTGAATCCTACTTCCGTACCGTCCGCCGCGTCGGCGTATATCCACACTTCCACCAAATCATATTTTGTGTAGGTTTCGAGTTCAAACTTCGGCGTAAGATAAATGTTGTGCCACTTTGTTTCCGTAGAAGTAAAGCTCACATAATCGCCGGTGTATGCAGCTTCTGGATCGCCGGCTTTGACCTCCATCGGACAAGACGTACTAGTCTTGACCTGGGTAAGAGCGGAAAGGCTTGCGGGATCGAAGATCGTTCCTTCCGCAACTTTTTCGTCTACCATAAAATCGGAAGTAGCCGTAGCCGTATTGCCGCTTCCATCGCTGGCGGTAACTTTAATGCGGTAATAGCCGGACTGTTGGGGTGTAAACGTATACTTTCCTTCGCTTTCGGCAAGATCGTTCACTTTTGTTTCCGTATCGCCGTCTACAAAATATACTTCCACCGTCTTTGCTACTACTTTTCCGGAAAGATCGCTCACCACGATGCCGGGAAGAGTATAGAGCACGCCGACTTCACCCACAGAAGGCTTGGAAATCGATATGGTCGGGTTGCCGTTGTCCACCACATTGAGGGTAACGACGCTTGTTTGTTCGTTTTTATCGTCGATTGCCGCCGTGTAAGTGATAACGTATCCTTCGATATCGGTAACGTCGAATTTGCTTTCAAAAACCGATACGTTCCCGCCCGCCTTGGTCTTGACCGACGCACTGACGCGATAGGTGTTGCCGTTCTCGTCCTTAACTTCTTTGAGGGAAATCGTGTAGGTACTGCCCAGCTCCACCTCTTCGGTCTTGCTTTCGGGAAAATCTACCAACTTCACTCCCCCTCTGTTACATGCCGCCGCACTGATTGCACACACGGCAATCAGGGCGGAAAGCGCTAGCGCTTTCAAAAATTTCCTCATATACTCCTCCTTTTCAGTTTCTGATTTCTATCCTGAAATTATCGAAGAAAAATTCCCTGTCCACAGAGCTGTCGTCCTTATAATTCAAGAGGAATTGTCCCGGATCTTCCAGGAAATTCGGTTCTTCTTTCAAAATGTCGGAAATCTTATATTCGTAACTCGTCCATTGTTTCGGCGCACAGTTATTCGGCGTGGAAAGGAAAGACTTTCCGTCCGAAGCACGCGTGAAATCCAACGGAATATTGACAACGCTGTCGGTATTATTGTACGTTTCAAAACAAATATACGCCTTTTGCGCCATAGCTTCACTCATGCCTTTCAAATTCGTTGCCTGAATGAGCACGTCGGAAATGCGGAAATATTTCCAATACCCCGTGTTCACGCCGTTGAGAACCACGCGCAATACTTTGTTGCCAGACGGAGCGACTAAACCGAATTGAGAAGCGTTTACAACTTCCACTGTGCTGGGATTATCGTTGACGACCATATATTGCTGATACAGGTACTCGAAATCGGCAATTTCGTTTTCGCGCAATACGATTTCAAATTCCGTCGAAGATTTTTCGTCCTTTTTCATCAGCATGATATTATCGAGATAATATTTGGGCGTATCTTCGGTAACGGTAAGAGAATTCGCGTTTTCAAACATGAAATACACGCCTTTGATATCCGTAATATCCGCCGTAATCGCCAGAACGGACGGTTCTACCTGTATGGTGCAGGTATTCCAGCCCGGCTGCAAAGTAAATTCCTGATCGCACACGCGGTTGATGCTGTCGATACTGACGATTTTGGAAACAAGTCCCGCATTCATCGTCTTTGCTTCGCCGTTCGCATTGTAGATATCGAAGGAAACATAATCGACGTAGCTAAAATCGGAATAATCGAATTCAAACACATCCGATTGCGTGGGGAAATACACCATCGGCAAAGACCCCGCGCCCTTCCAACCGAGCGGATCGAGCCTTGCAGATTTTTCGCCTTTTGAGACGTACTGCTTATCGTCGTTTATGCTGATTTTTCCGAATCCGTTCATAAACCGTGCGAGCTGCAGATCCGGAGCCCAGCCTTCAAAATTATTCAAAAGCACATCTTCTTTGAGAGCGGCATCGGGATCCTCGGCTGGTTTTTTACAAGCGCCCAGCGACAATACGGAAGCAGCCGCTAATGTCAGCGCTACCGCCTTTATCCATTTTTTCATATCCTTACCCCTTTTCAATTATCGTATACAACGAAATCTTTCACGTAAACTGTCTGCGCTTCGTGCGGCACTTTTACGCTGTCCGTGAAATAGAGTATCAAACGTTCGAGCGATTCGTAATTGCTCCAGTCATAGCTTCCGAATCCGCTGACTTCCAGCACGTTTTCGCCCGGGGCGAGATCGGTGGTCAAAATCGTCAGGTTGATGGAACTGCCCTTGAATTTCGCCTGCAACATGAAGGGTATCGCCTCATCGGTCGGATTTACGATGCGAAGCACGATGCGTTTTGTATCTGCCGAAATGCTTTTTACAACGTCATCGGTAAAATTCACGCTTTGATGTCTTCCTTCCACCGCGCCGAGCGAAAGTTTAACGAGTTTACCGTTCAGCGAAGCGTCTACGTCCGCCGCGTTCACGAGTTCCGTTGCCAAATCACATGTATTTTCCGTAAAGCTGCCGAGCAGATCTTCCGCCTGAAGCGTCTGCACTTTTCCGCCCACTCTGTAATCAAATTCCACCAACTCGCCGTCGATCATTACGCCGAAATTTATATTGCTCTTTTCCGCGAGATCGATGGAAATTTCATAAATTTTCCCGTTTCCGTAAGCTTCTTCGTTTTCAAGAACTTCGCCTTCGGACAGAAGTTCATAACCGTTATTGACATACACCTTATAAGTTACGTGTCCGTAATTATCGTCAATCGCGTCCACCACGCACACTCCTGCGGGCGTTTTTGCAAGTTTCGTCAAATCGATCAGTGCGTTGCGCGCTCCGTAAAAATTCTCCGAAGTAGACGAAACGCGCGTTCCCGTGTAAATGAGCGAGGAAATATTTCTCTGTACGTTATCGGTTTCAAAACCTGCCGCCGCGTAAGCGTTTTTCAAATCGTAAAAAAGTTCGTATTCCTCCGCGCCGTCGCGAATGGCTTCCAAACGCATGGACGCAACGGGTTCGTCAAGACCGTAAGGCGAGCCGGGATAAAAGAGGAAGCCGTCGCCATTCGCTTCGGGATAACGCGCGGAAGTCTGATAATAATCTTCGATAGGCTGATAACTCGTTCCGTCATAACGCGCATAAACGTCAACTGCCCAGAAGAAGTTTCCGATGACGTCATACTCGCTCATCATCCAGCTGATGGAACGGGCGGAAATCAGCGTATCTTCCAAATGATATCCTGCGTAAGGCGGACGAGGCGTAACGCAGGTATACCACCAGCGCTGTTGCTGATCGTCGTATTTTGCCCGCGATGACGCCGAATCGTAATCGTCAATTTTGGGACAGAAAGTTTCCACCCCCATTTCTGCCGCCTGATCGGTTTTTGCCATGGAAACGATGAGCGGGAAATTTTCAAGCGAAGTCCTGAGCTGCTCCACAAAAGCGTCGTCCGTTTCGGGATAGCGATTCGCCAGCGCGTCTAAATTGTTGAGGCTGGTCGTAACGGCGGCATTGAAGTCCTCGCATACGTAAGGAACGCGATCCATCAGCCCGAAGAGGTCAGGCTCGTCGATGAGTCCCGTGGAGAAAATCGCACGGCTCATCATGTCAAGCCCCGTTTCCAGGCTCTTTTCCAAAACGCAATCGATATACTTTGTGAGCATATTGCGGTCGATGGTCTTGACGTTTTCGCGGGAAGAAGTAAACGCGGGAATGTTGAAGTTGCTCATTTTGGGGTTCTGCAACATCTCATAAGCCTTATCGACGTACATTCTCATATCTTCTTCCGATGTAGTGAACTGCGAACCGTGCATGATCGATCCGGGAGAAATACGGTATTCCGCCATCTTCGTAACGTACGCTTCCATCATATCCTGCGTGCTGTCGAGTTCCCCCAAATACTGGTGGAACGTGGCATTGAATTTGGACTTGGAATGCGTCGTCTGACTGACCAAAAGATTTTCCACCGTCAATATAACGGGAATTTCGGTAACCTTTTTGTCGCAGGTGATTTTCATTGTGCCGTTATACACGCCCGCCGCCTGATCCACCGGCACGTTAAACGTGATATAAAGCCCTTGATTCTGTCCCGCGGTAATTTTGTTTTCACCGTATTCTTCCGCAGTTTCCACAGGAAGGAGCGCATCGGGATACCAGCCCGTCGGCGCACCGTTTTTATCGTATACGTTTTCCACGAGGATATATTTTTCGTGATAAACGCCGATGTTTTCCTTTGCAAAAGAAGCCTCTCCGCCCGAAAGCGTCAGATCGGAAAGCTCTACTTTATAAGAATCTACGTCGGTATTTGCCGTCATGATCAGCTGCGTACTTTCATATTCCCCCTGACACGCCCGTACGCGCACTTCCGCCGCTTTCCGCACGGAATCATACATATCGTATTCGTCGCGCAAAATCTTTTCCGTAGCGTAAGTGGACCAAAATTCCACACTTTCTTCCGCGTAGCCCGTCTCGAAGGCGCCGATACTCAGCGTTCCCACAAAAAGCGCCGCGGACATAGCGAATGCAAACAGCTTTTTCGCCGGAGCAGTCCTTTTTATTTTCATACTTCCTCCTTATAAACCGGCCTGATTGACGGCACTCAAAAATCTGCGCGAACCGTCTTCCTGCCAGTAATTGATATCCTCATAAAAGAGTTTTTCCGCTGCGGAAGCATAACTTCCGGCGCTTTCTCCGTTCAAAAAACGATACCCGGGTGCATCGGAACAGGATTTGAAGGCAGAAAATCCCCCGTACAATACCAACGGGAACGACTGCGGAGCAGGGAGCATATCGATTGCCGCCTGATAATCGTTGAAGTATTCCAATCTCTCTTTCTGCATGGGAGAAAGACTTTCAAACAGTTCGGGGTCTTTTTCTTTGCAATCGTAATCGAAAGGCAACGACGCGCCGCCCGTAGCTTCGATGTAAATTCTGTTTGCCTTATCGGTCGCCATATAGCGCAGGAAATCGTAAGCGACTTCTTTACCTACAGCAGTTTTGGGCACGACCGCATTATGTCCCGGACCGATGGAATAAACGGTAACGCGCGCGGCGAGCACCGCGTCGAAGTCCTCCTGCGAAACATCGTATCCTTCGCCTTTCAACGCGGTTTCGCCTGCGTCGATCGCAGTGATAAGCGCGGAAAGTTCAGCGTCATCCGCGATGGTATCCGTTTTATCGATGATACTGCTGATAACGGGCGTTTTCATCAATTTGACCGTATCGCAATATCCCTGCGCTTCTTCCAAACCTTCGCAGAAGCTGCGCATTTCGTTATCGAACCAGTCTCCGTTTGCCATAAAAAGCCCCTGGCCCATGACCAACATGTTCTGAACCTGACGGTATGCTTCTCTTCCGGAATTAGGACTTAAATAGGTATAACCCGTATCTTTTGCCATCATGTCTTCCAAAACGCTCAACGCTTCCAGCCTTCCCTGCTGCTCCGTAACGGCGGCATTGATGGAATTTGTATACTCGTCGTATCCCTTAAAGAAATCGGAAAACCCTTGCGAACCTTCATACTGCGCCCACCAGGTATAAAGCAGGTAGTTCGTATACGCAGAAGAGCCGTACGTCACCAAAGTATAGGTGTTTTCATAACCTTCGTATTTGGACGAAGTGCTGTTTTTGTCGTGCACGGTCTTCATGATCGCAAGGAGTTCGTCCGTCGTATTCGGCACTTTCATGCCGAGGCGGTCGATCAGCAGATCCTCGTTATACGCCAGCCCCGTCATGCCGCTCGCATACGTCATGGTATAATAAACGGGATCTTCCCCTTCTTCGACGGAAGGGTCGATATTCGACTGTCTGACGGAATCGTACATCTTTTCCGCCACAGTGATATCTTCGCCGGGGACCTGCGCATTGTAAACGGTTTCGGTCAAATCTTCCACCTTGCCGTTTTCCCCGAGATACTTATTCAGATTCTGACCGAAAATGATTTCAAAGGTATTCGTGGAAGCTGAGCTTTCCAGCATGCTGCCCGCATAATTTTCCACTTCGTTCGGAGTAACAGCCGTCTGAAGATTCGGATATTTTTCCTTTACCCAGTCTTCTTCGGCAAAAGCTGCAAGCATATCATCCAGCCATTTTTTACCGTAGCCGGCGTTATAAATATAAACTTCCAGCGTTTCGGGACTGCTTGAATCGACTTTGTTTTTGTTACAGCCGGCAAACGCGAAACAGGACGTTCCGATCGCGACTGCAAGTATTGCGGTGATGAGTTTTTTCATATTGATCCTCCTCAATAATTTTCTATTATCCTTTTAATCCGCCGACGGCGAAATTTTTCATGATGACGTCCGAAAAACAACAGAACGTGATGAGAACGGGAATGAGCGATATAACCAACGCCGCAAAATACGCCGTGGAATACCCTTCACGCGGGAGCGTTCTCGAAACCCCGTAAAGCCCCGACGCAATGGTCGGAAAATTCGGAAGATAAAGCAGCACGTCCATATATTCGTTCCAAGCGGTGATACCCGTAAGTATGCTCAGCGTGATGACCGCCGAAGTCGCCTGCGGCAACATGACACTGAAAAACACTTTTGAATGACTTGCGCCGTCGATGAACGCCGCTTCCGCATAGCTCCACGAAATGTTTTTGAAAAATCCGTACATGACGAGAAAATTCATTCCGATCCCGCTGAAATATTTCAAAATCGGATAAAACGGCGTATTGTAAATATGCAGCACGTCGTTAACCAGCTTGAAGGTCGCGCCCGTTGTACCGACGATGGGCACCGTCATCGAAAAGACAATGATCGCGAAGATAACGTTGCGCCCTTTGAATTCATATTTAGCCAACGCGTAACCGGTGAGCGCGCTTGCCAGCACTCCCCCGAAAATACGCACCAGCGTATACCATATACTGTTAAAGAACATTCCGAAAATATTCGTGTCGTTGTACGTCAGTTTCTGAAATGCATAAGCGTAATTCGACCAGTCGAGTTTTTTGGGAAAAGCAAACGGCTTGTTGAGAACCAGATTCATTTCATAAACCGTTTTATCCTGCAAAGAATTGATAAACAGCCATACGAAAGGCAGAATAAGCGACAGCGCATAGATCAGAAAGACGACAAAAACGAATCCGTATAAAACTTTTTCAGGTCCCGTGCGCTTATAAAGAATAGCAGATTCTTCCGATATATTTCTTTTTCTTAATTTTTTCATCGCGCACCTCTCAATATTCGACCGCGGGAATTTTCTCGAAAAGCCAGCGGATCGTAAGAATGACGGGCATACTTATCAATGTAAAAATCAATCCCGTACAAGATACCAAACCGTAGTTTCCCGTACCTCCAAGCTGTCCGCCGCCGTAGACCTGCTTAAATATCCAGAAAGAAAGAGTCGTTACGTTGTAACCTCCGTCCGGATGGAACAGAAGGATCGGTCCGCTTGCATTCAACAGTCCCGTCAGAAGAAAGACCAGCAACGTGGAAAGCGACGACCATATCAACGGCAAAATCAAATAAATCAATTCCTTAAAAGTCGGACAACCTTCCAGCTTTGCAGATTCAAGCACCTCCACGGGCACGCGCGACATTGCGCCTCCGATCAAAATGACATTGCTGCAAAAGCCCGTCCATATACTGTATATAATGATAGCGCCCGTAGCGGTATCGGGATTCATGAGATATCCCTCCTGCGGTACATTGACGCCGAGACTTTTCAAAATCACGCCAAGCGGTCCGGTAGGCGAAATCATGTTGGAATACACCGTAGTAAGCGCTACTCCCGAAATGATAGCGGGGAAAAAGAAGATGATACGAAACGCTTTATACCCTATAATCCGCTTGTAAATAAAGTAACTGATGACGATGGACAACGGAAATATAATGAATACATTCGTCGCAAAATATTTTAACGTGTTGATGATCGCCGTGCCGATGGTATCCCCGTAAGGCGATGTCAGCTGATCCCAAAAAAGCGTGAAGTTCACCAAACTCCATTCTCCGCGCGTATTCTGAAAGGCGAGTACAAACGAACTGATGTTGACATACAGCCAAAATACCAGCCAATTTAACACAGGCAGGCACAATATGCCTACCAGAAAAAGCGACTGCGATTTTTTAAATGTCTTCTCGCTTTCACTTCTTTTATTTTTGCGCTTAAACTTTAAAGATAATTCATAAAACGCATCACCGATACGGCTTTTAAGTGAACGCACCGATTCGGCCTCCGTTTTTTTGTTTTTCTTTACCATTTTCTGAACCTGCTTTTCATTTTGTACTTTCAATATAGCACATCCGCCTATCGCTGTGTTATTGTTATTTTCTTGTAAATTTATAATATCTTACGATTTTAATGCAGTAATTAACATAAAATATTTTAAATTACAAGCTTTTTACAATTAAATATTATTTGTTTACAATAATTTTACAAAAACGTTGCATTTTAAAAAATATAATTGTATAATGAAAATATGAATGAAGCAAATCAACCGAACTTAAAAAACCCCGTAACACTGGAAGCCACACTTCCGCAAAATGTTTTCACCATCACGAAACTGTACAGCACTTTTTCGTATTTCTATTCTCCGCGCTATGCTTTTCGCGGCGAAAGTCACGAAGCCTGGGAGTTCATTTACGTGCAATCGGGCGAAGTGGTTATAGAAACCGACGAATATACGCAAGTTTTAAGCAAGGGGCAGGCATTTATGCATAAGCCTTGGGAATTTCATCGCATAAAGGCAAACAACACCACTTGCCACACGCTGTTTATTTCTTTCTCCGTAAATAACGACGAAGAACTTTTAAAAATCGCGGGAATTCCTTTACAGCCGAACAATACGCAAAAACAATATATATATGATATTATAAATAACGGTATAGTGCTGTTTGCGGGAAAAAATAGCGTACCGCCGCGAAAAGAAGGCGAAAACGAAGAATATGCAACGAATCAGACAGTGAAAAATCTTATAGAACTTCTTTTGATCGGCTGCATACGCAACCTTGAAAACAAAGCGCAAAAAAATTCCTCAAGCACGCAGGCGGAACAGGCAATCGTCAGTTATACCATCGATTTTCTCAATGAAAATCTCACCAAAAAGCTGTCTTTGAAAGATATAGCCAACAACCTCGGCTACAGCGTATCGCATATTTCCAGCATATTTAAAAAAAGTATGAACATTTCGCTCATCAATTATTACATCAAGTTGCGCATCATGCGCGCGCACGAACTGATTGCAGAAGGCAAAATGTCAATGAAAGAAATCAGCGAGTATCTGGATTTCGATTCCGTACAATACTTTTCCACTCAATTTAAAAAAATTTCGGGAATCACCCCCACGCAATACGCGGCGGTTATCAAAATGAAAAACTGGCATTTCGATCCATTCAAATATTGATTGTTTTTTATGCATAACAAAACGGGCGCGAACCGATTGGTTCGCGTCCGTTTTAATTTTTTATTCAACCTATTTTACTAGCTATTTTTCACTGAAACCAAAAAACTTATTGCAATATGTTGGAAGTAATGAAATCAACGCCCCACGCAATCAAATTACGCGCGCTTTCCGCGTTGTCGCAAGTCCAACAATTGATCGCAATATTATTATCGTGAAAAGCTTTGACGTTTTCCGCCGTAAGCGAACGGTAATTTATATCCACGTCAAGTTCGTACCGCTTCAGTTTATCAATCAGATCGTCCGAATAAAAATCCACCAGATACTGTAATTTCTGCTGCGGTAAAAGATTGCGAACCGTAACCAGATTTTCATAAACGAAGGATATAAAAATAATTTTGCTTAAATCGTATTCCGCCCTACATATCTCGATGATTTCCGCAATATTCTTTTCCGGCATAGCATTTTTCAGCTCGATCACGGCGACTTTGTCATAGCGCGCGCAAACTTCGAGATATTCTTTCAGCGTAGGGATTTGATGAAGGCGATCGTACACCTCCGTTTTTCCGCTTGCAAGAAGGCGCAGACGGGAAAGTTCTTCATAATCGGTTTCCTCTATCCGAAAATCTTTTTCGCAAAGACGCCCGGTCGTATCGTCGTGATAAATCACATATTTTTCGTCTTTTGTAACATGTACGTCGCATTCCATACCGTAATAATCGCGGTTTCCGGCGGCAACGAATGCGGAAACGGAATTTTCCCGTTCAATACCGCTTAGTCCCCTATGCGCAACCATGCGCGTGGTCTTTTTTTCATTTAATTTAATAGTTTCCATACTACCACCTCTTTTTTCAGAATACAACTTTACGATTCCATTGTCAACTCAAATTACAAAACAATTTAACCGCCGCATCTCAAAAAATTTTTACTCTTATATCGAGCATCAATACTTTTATTTAAGTTTCTCAATATAAAACATTCTGGAAAATATTAGGAAAACAAAATTCCGCCATGCTATTTCTTCTCCTTCGCTTAATTTAAGATTCCTAAAACATTTATTTTTCCGTTACGCAAAATTTGCCTGAAGAATATGTAAGCTCGTAAGTTTTTCCGG
>CASETU010000179.1 GCA_949290895.1 uncultured Bacillota bacterium | reverse complement strand
GTAAGAGGCGAAATATCCGCCGCAGGAAGAATATTCCCCGTTCAGCCGCCCGCAAAGCTCTTCAAAACCGTAAGGCGCGACGATATTTCCCTTTCCGTCGCGCTCCATGCGCGAGGAAACTTCGTTCAATTCCGCAACATAATATTCTGCCGCCGCATATAGGTTTTCGGCAGTAACTTTCGTTTGTCCCAGCCCCAGCGCGCCCCAGACGGAAACGCGGTTATACAGCGGCGCGTACAGCACGCCGAACGCCACCAGCACGGACAGCGCGGCGACGGCGAGCTTATACACATATCTTTTGAAAAGCGAAAATCGGCGCTTTGCAAGAAGGTGTATAAGATACCCCGCGAGCGCCGTTCCGCCGACGATCAGAAATTCCGCCGTCAGTTCGTAAAAAGACACGGGCAGAAGATTGACGACGCGGGAAAGCACCAAATTTATCCCCCGCGTAATGCCCCGCGCAAAAAGATATTCGGAAAGCGGCGGCACGTTCGCCAACAAGTAAACCGTCGCCGCGCAGAGCGCAAGCGAGGCAAGGACGAGCGCTTTCGGCGCGTCGCGTTTTTTCGTCAACGGTTTCATATAAAAAAGTATACCATACTTTTCGTAAAATTTCCTTAAATATTTCATTCCGCGCAAAATATTTTGCGCGGAAAACGCAAAACCGTCTTTTTTTCTTCGCTCACGCTCGGCAAAGAATTTTTTTATAAAAAAACCGCCCCGCATCGATTCGATGCGGGGCGGCGTACAATGCGTATAAATTTTTTTATATTCTGCCGTTTAAGCGAAATTAACCTTTATGCGGCGATGGCTTTTTTCGTGCAAAAGCTCCCCTGCATGAACGCGACGGGAAGGACGACGGAAAGCGCGATGGCGAAAAGCAGGTTGAGCGCGAGCAAACCGCCGATCGTGACCGCCAAAAACAGCGCGTAGATAAGGGGTACGTAGATGAGCAGCGTCACAAAATTCGCGAGCGAAAAGAACAGATGGCGGAGCGCATAGTTTTGCACCGACGCATATACGATAAGCGCCGCCGCACCGACGAACGCGGGCCAGAAGAAGAGGAAGGACGCGCCCGACAGCGTGAACGTGGTCAGCGCCGCCAGCACGACGTTCCACCCCAGCGCCGCCGCCAAAAAGTCCGCCGCGGAAGTGTTTTTCTTCGTAAATTTCTTAAAGCAGAAGACAAGTTCGAGCACGAACACCACCGCAAAGGATACCGCGAGGGGCACGCCCGCCGCGGGCATGCGCAGATAGGTAAGGTTCCACGGATTCCCGACGATGAGCGCCGCAAGATAGGAAATGCCGAACCCGACAGCCGCCGCGCCAACCATAGAGCCGAGCACGACCGCCAGCGCGACGAAAAACCCTTTTGCGCTGAGTTTTCCCGCGCGGAAAGCGACGGCCAGCGCGACGGCGTATAAGAGCACGCCGAGCGCCGTGAGATAAATCGCCGTATCTTCCGAATAGCGCGCCAGAACGCCCGGCAGGATATTGAAGAACACCGCGTCCTTTTCGCCGTCAAAATAATTCATGTCGGCGTACTTCGCGTCGGAAGTGTATTCCTCTATCATCGGAACGATCTGTTCGCCGTAGTGCTGAATGCTGTCCTTGCTGATGTTGGAGAAATTATCTTCGGGCACATGATAATAGTTGATGTTGTCCAGCGTGGAAAAGTTCACCCCCGCCTTTCCGATATCCAGCATGGCGGTGAAGTCGGTGAAGTTGGTCATCACCGAATAAACTGCGGTGGCGACGGAATAGGTGGCGGGCAGCTTTGCCTTTGCGTAAAGCTCCATGACCCTTTCGTTTTTCTTGCTGGTCTCGAACATGAATGCGGGTCCGCGCACGCCGCGCGCTTCCACGTTCATGACGAAATTGACGTTATTCTTTATGACTTGATTGTCGCGAGCCTCCAGTTTCGCGCCGAACATGCCCGTTTCCTCCGCGTCCGTAAAGCAGAAATACAAGCTGGTTTCCAACTGTTCTTTCGGCACGGAAGAATAGAGCCGCGCGAGTTCCAAAAGCGTGACTACGCCGAACCCGTCGTCCGCCGCGCCGTAAGAACCGCCCTCGCCCCTGTCGGCGGAAGTGTGTCCGCGGGAATCGTAATGCGCCAGCAAAAGCATGCCCGTTTCGCTTTTGCCGGGAATGCTCACCCAAAGGTTATGTATGTCGTATTCGATGGGTTTGGTCTTGTCGAGCGTTCCGTCCTCGTTGAGCGCGCCCTTAAAGTCAAGGTCTTCCTTGTTCCAGTCGTGCTCCTCCACGGTCAGCCCCATGTCGGTAAGCGTCTTTTTAAGATACTGCCTGACCTCTTCGTGCGCCTCGGTATCGAATACCGAATGAGGCTTTGAAGAGATGACTTTAAGATAAGAGGCGGCGTTTTCCGCACTGAAAGATGCGGTATCCGCGCTCGCGGCGGGCGTGATGAGTATGCACGCACCCAAAACGAACGCGACGATGAGCACCGCCGTCATGATCGTCAAAGAAAAGCGTTTCGATTTCATTTATGTTTTCGCTCCGTTAAAAAATTTCCTTACAAAGGATAACCCTTTTCGCCGAATTTGTCCAGCGTTTGCAACACGTATTCCCGAAAATGCCGTCTAAAAAGAACATTCTCGCGCGGTTTTCGGGAAAGAAAAACTTTTTTCGACAAACCGCAAAAAGGTCCCGACAAAAAAGCGGGACCTTTTCTTATGCGTTTGATGTTTATTTGTTTTCCGCCGCCTGACGAATGGACGCCTGTGCTCCTTATCTTTTGCCCTTAGCGAAAAATTGAGCTTCTGGCATTACGCCGTTATCGCAAGACTAGGATCCATATATTTTTTCCGCCTTAGCGGTTGTATTCAATTTTAATTTTTTTAAGTTTTTCCCTTACCATTCTTTAATTATATAAACACCCTTACCGTTAAATCTTGCCATTGATTTTGCCTGAGCATACCGT
>CASETU010000178.1 GCA_949290895.1 uncultured Bacillota bacterium | reverse complement strand
ATTTTGGTTTTGCAACTCTATTTTACCACAGATTTGTATGAACTCTTTTTTTTCTTCTACTGTTGCACTTAATAGTATAATTCACCAATAGCCGCGAAAAACGCCGCCCTTATTCGGGCGGCGTTTTGTTTTGCGCATTTACTTTTCGTCGTTTTTCTTGGCGAGCAGGTCACGGATTTCTTCCAAAAGATATTCCGTCGTGTGCTTTTTCGCCTCTTCTTCCGCCGCTTTCGCAGCCTGTTTTGCCTCTTCGTCGCGCGCGGCGGCAAGTTTCGCTATATCCTCGTCGCTCTTTCCCGCACGGCGAAAAGCGTAATATTCTTTGCGCGTATAGCCATGATATTCCGCTTTTCCCAGCTCGCGCAGACGATTGATGGTCTTTACGACGGAAAAAAGAATGAACGCGATGATGAAAAAGTTCAAAATCGCCGTAACGACCGCGCCCCAGTCTATGTAAATGGACTTGGTCATGTCCACCGCGCCCGTTTCGTCGTAGACGATTTTCAGCATGGTAACGGCGCTCTCCAGCCCGCCGCCCGCACCCGAAAGCGCCCAGTTGACGAGGGGTTGAAACACGCTTTTTGTAAGCGCGGTCACGATTGCCGTGAATGCGCCGCCGACGATGACGCCGACCGCCATGTCCACGGCGTTGCCGCGCGAGATAAACGCCTTAAATTCCTTAAAGAACTTATTCATCGGTATCTCCTTCACCGGAAAAATTTTTCCTTGAGTTTCACAAGTTTTTTAACGAGCTTCGCCGCCTCTTTCGGAGAAGCCGAAGCGAGAAGCGTTTCCGTACGCTTTATTTCTTCCAAAATATCCATTTTAAGGAAGTATGAGCAATAAAATGCTCAAACATACAAGATAGAGCGAAAACCACTTGAAATTCGCCTTTTTCACCAGCGCGAGCATGACGCGTATCGCTACATATCCCGAAACCGCCGCGGCGATGACGCCCAAAAGCACGGGCAGGAACTGAATATCCGCGGAACCGCTCTTGATAAAATCGTACCCTTCCAAGAGCGCGGAACCCGCGATGACGGGCAGGCTCATCAAAAAGGCGAAATTTGCGTTCTTTTCCTTGTCCACACCGCAAAAACACCCCGCGGCGATGGTCGAGCCGCTGCGGGAAATCCCCGGCACGACGGCGACCGCCTGCGCCAGCCCCATCAGCGCGGCGTTGCCCGCGTTGATGTCGCGGTATAGCGGCTTGGTCTTTGCGGTGAGTTCCGCCTGCAGGAGCACCAGCGCGGTGAAGATAAAGCACGGCGCGAGATATTTCCCGCCGTAAAACACCGCGTCGATATGATCGCCGAGCAAAAATCCGACGAGCGCGGCGGGTATGCTGGCAATGACGAGATATAAAAGCGTCATCGGTTTTGTGAACAGACCGAGAATATCTTTAAAAAACACGATGCACACGGGGATAAGGGTGCCCACGTGCAGCATCACCGTCAAAAACATACTGTATTCGGGATCGATACCGAACCACTTTTGCAACAAAACGAGGTGTCCGCTGGAAGAAACGGGCAGGAATTCCGTAAAACCCTGCACCAGCCCTAAAAGCACCGCCTGCCAAATATTCATAAATATCTCCGTAAAAGGAATTCCGCGGAAATTTTTACCGCGCGTCCTTGTTTATTTTATGTTCGTTGATGAGATTCAAGAACTCGCGCACCGAAAAGGTGAGTTCCGCGTCCTTGGGGAGCGCCAGCCCGATGGCGCGGGCGGGCAGTTCGGGATTGGTCTTGATCTCCCGCACCGTTCCCGCCTTCAGTTCGTGCATGACGAATTCCCGCGGGATACACGCGATGCCGATGCCGTTTTTCGCGAGTTCCGTCATCAGTTCCAGGCTTGCCAGCTCGATTTCCGGGTGCAGATGTATGCCCTGCGAATGGGCGAAGTTGATGATCGCCTGCCGCGTGGCGGTGCTCAGTTCCAACATCAAAAGCGGATAGTCCTGCAACCGCTTCAAGTCCACAACTTCCCCGAACAGTTCCGAAAACCGCTCGCTCGCAACAAAAGTGTCGTGCAGCTGCATGACGGTGTTGGAAAGATACACGTCCTTATCGTCCACGGGCAAATTGACGAACCCGATATCCCCTTTCTTGTTCTTCAGCATTTCGATGGTCTGCGCCGACGTGCCGTTTTGCAAAATCAGGTTGACGTTGGGGTATTTTTCGTGATATTCCTTGATATATTTCAACAAAAAGTGCGTGCTGACCGTATCGCTGGCGCAGATGCGCACCACCCCCGTGGCGGTGTTTTTCAGCTCGGAATATTTGGTTTCCGCCTCGCTCAAAAGCTGCAGCGCCTTTTCCACCGTGGCGAATATCTGTTTGCCGCCAGTATCGGTCAGCTCCATGCCCTTGTGCGTACGGTTGAAGAGCTTGCCGCCCAGCTGGTTTTCCAGCTGCTTGACCGCTTGCGAGACCGCAGGCTGAGAGATATAAAGCTCCTCCGCCGCCTTGGTCAGGCTGCCGCACTTCGCGACGGTATAAAACACGCGATATAAATCCAGATTGACCATAAATTTCCCCTATTTGCCCACGCAAAAGCGCGAGAATATCTCGTCTACGACCGCCTCGGACGCCGTCTGTCCCGTGATCTCGCCCAAAATCTGCCAGCATTCCTCCACGTCTACCGACACCATGTCGAGCGGCGCGCTTTCTATCGACGCTTCCGCCTTTTTAAGCGCTTCGCGCGCGCGCAAAAGCGCTTCGTAATGCCGCTGTTCGGTGAGAAAGTCCTTGTTCGTGTCGATTTTTCCTACGGTAATATTAAACAACATTTCTTTCAGTTTGTCAATGTTTTCGCCTTTTTTTGCCGAAAGCACGATGTCGGCACCGAGTTCTTTTTGCCCTTTGTCGCTCTTGTTCGCCACTACGATACGCCGCTTTCCCTCCGTCAACGCGAGAATTTCTTTATCCTCTTTTGCGAGTTCCTCGCTGCCGTCGAGCACCACGAGGAGCACGTCCGATTCCTCGAGCACGCGGCGGGAAAGACCTATGCCCATATCCTCCACGGCGTTTTCCGCCGCGCGTATCCCCGCGGTATCCTTGAATTCGAATTTCACGCCGTCGATGACCAGCGTACCCTCCACCACGTCACGCGTCGTCCCCGCGACGGAGGAAACGATAGCTTTGTCGTAACAAAGCAAACTGTTCAAAAGCGAGCTCTTGCCCGTGTTGGGACGACCCACGATGCCGACGTGTACGCCCGCCGTGAGCTTTCTTCCCGTAAAATAAGTGGCGGCAAGTTCGTCGATGAATTTACCCACCCGCGAAAGCGCCTTTTTTACCGTTTCCGCGACGGAAGATTCTTCCACTTCGTCGGGATAATCGAGGTTTGCGCCGATTTCCGCCAGAGCGGCTTTCAAAACGTCCTGCTCCTCCTGCACTTTCTTTTTCAAATTCTCGCGGTAAAGATAATACCCCGCCTTGACTTCCCCTTCGCTTTCGCTGTAGATCATGTCGATGAGCCCTTCCGCGGAGGACAAGGACAGCTTGCCGTTGAGAAACGCGCGGCGGGTGAATTCGCCGCGCTCCGCGGGACGGCAGCCGAGTTCGATAAGGCGGCGTATCATGCCGTTCACGATGGCGACGCCGCCGTGCAGGTGGTATTCCACCATGTCCTCGCCCGTATAGCTTTTGGGCGCCTTAAAGTAAACGCACATGCCGTAATCTTTGAAGCTGCCCGCGTCGAATTCCCCCGTATAGAGCATATACGGCACAAAATCCTTTACCGCCGTTTTTCCCTGCGGACGGAACATTCTTTCGGCGTACGTCAGCGGCGACGAACCGCTGATGCGCACAATGGCTACCCCGCCCGCCCCTGCGGGCGTGGAGAGCGCACAGATATTGTCGTTGACCATAACTTCCTCCGACTAACCGAAAAACAGAGCCTGCGGGCTCTGTTTCGTCTTTACAATCTCAAAAATCTTCAAACGGAGAATCCCCGCCGTTTTTATCGTTCTTATCGTCTTTATTTCGGCTTTCCGCATCGCCGCTTTGCGAAGAGTTCCCTTCGCCGAAAGGCGCATTGCCGTTTTGCGGCTCTTCCTTCTTTCCCCCGAATTCCGCAAAAGGATCGCCGGGATCGTTTTCTCCCTTGCCGCCGAATTCGCGGAAAGGATTATCGGGAGGATTGGGACGCGGCGGCGCATACATGCCCTGCATACGCATATACTGTTCTTTCAAAAAATCGTTGTAGTTGACGGGTTTTCTGTTCCTCTGCGTGAACACCACGAGCGAAACGAGGGAAATGCCGAATATCTCCCCGATGAACGCGATGATCGTGAACATGAAATGACTTCTCGGGTTGAACTTCCGAAACAGCATCATGAAGGTAAAGAAGAAGAAAAAGAGATACGCCACGTCGAGCAGCAGCCCGAGCACGTACTGCACGTTTAAAAACGCATAGACGGCGGGCGTATATTCATAAGAAAAACCTTCGCCGAACGACATTGCCAAACCGTAATCCGACGGTTTGATGAATATCTGCACGTCGGTGAAATAGGCGATAGTAAGCGGCAGATAGTTCAAAATAAACGCCGTAAGACTCAGCGCAAAGCGCACCGAAAAGACCAGCATCAGCCAAAAACCGGCGTTTTTCATCTTTTTGCCGAACATTTTGACCTGTCCGACCACTTTTCCGACGAGAAAGTACCGCGCAAAAGGAACGAACGCCAGCCAAGAATTTTTGGTATTCGTGGCGATCGCCATTTTTCTGAGCCCGAAGCCCATCAACAGATACAGTGCGACGTAAATCGCAACCAACAGGCACAAAATCATTACAGCCACCCACAGTTTGACGGTGAAAACCGTTCCGTTGGTGTACAATATCTGCATGAAATCGCTGCCTTTCTGGATCGAAATATATTCTAAACCCATATTCACTCTTTAGCTTTCCGCACGGGAAAGCACGCTTTATTTTATTCCGCAGTTCCGCGTCAGTATGCCCGCGCGAAAATGACGGTATGTTTCGCTTTTTTGCCGCAGACGACGCAGGTGTCGCTTTCCTCGTCTTCCAGCATGACGCGCGCCGTGGCGGCGGCGTAATCTTTGACTTTATCTTCGCACTCGCGGCAGCCGCACCAGCCCGCTTTGACGAAGTTTTTGTTTTCCACGCCCGCGAGCAGTTCTTCGAGGTTTGCCGCGCGCACGATGCGGGAATCTCTGTTCTTCCTGGACTTTTCCAGCATATTTTTCTGAATTTCGTCCAAAAGCGCGACGACGGCGTTTTCCAGCCCGTCCAGCGGAACGAAGGTCTTTTCCAGCGTATCGCGTCTGAACAGCGCCGCCTGATTCTTTTCGATGTCGCGCGGTCCGATCTCGATGCGGACGGGCACGCCCTTCATCTCCCATTCGTTGAACTTCCATCCGGGGCTTGCCTCGCGGTTGTCGAGTTCTGCGCGGACGCCCGCCTTTTCCAGCGCGGCGCGGATTTCTTCCGCCTTTTCCGTAACGCCGCCCTTATGCGCCGCAACGGGTATGATGATGGCCTGCACGGGCGCGACTTTCGGCGGCAATACCAGCCCGCGCTCGTCGCCGTGCGCCATGATGAGCGCGCCGATCATTCGGGTAGAAGTACCCCACGACGTGGAATAACCGTACTTGCGCACGCCGTCTTTATCGAGGAACTGCATGTTGAACGCCTTGGCGAAGTTCTGACCGAGATAATGCGACGTACCCGCCTGAAGGCTCTTGCCGTCGAGCATCATCGCCTCCATGCCGTAAGTCGCCACCGCGCCCGCGAACTTTTCCTTTTCCGTCTTTCTGCCCGTGATGACGGGGATAGCGAGCACGTTTTCGGCAAATTCCTTGTAGACGTTCAGCATCTTGATGGTCTCTTCCATCGCCTCTTCTTCCGAAGCGTGCACGGTATGACCTTCCTGCCACAAAAACTCGCTCGTACGCAAAAACGGACGGGTGGTCTTTTCCCAGCGGACGACGTTCGCCCACTGATTGATGAGTATGGGAAGATCGCGGTAGCTTTGCAGCCACTTGGCGTACATTTCGCAGATAATGGTCTCGCTGGTGGGGCGGATAATGAGCTTTTCCTGCAGTTCCGCGCCGCCCGCATAGGTGACGACGGCGACTTCCGGCGCAAACCCTTCCACGTGCTCCGCCTCGCGCTTTAAGTAGCTTTCGGGGATCAGCATCGGGAAATACGCGTTTTTCACGCCGACGGCTTTGAACCGCTTGTCCATTTCATGCTGAATATTTTCCCAGATCGCATAGCCGTAGGGACGAATGACCATCGTCCCTTTAACGGGACCGTAATCCACGAGTTCGGTTTTGACGACCACGTCGGTATACCATTTGGCGAAATCGTCGGTCAGGGAAGCGACTTCCTTCACAAACTGCCTGTTATCCATAAACACTCCAAAACGTAAAGTTTTTTATTTATTATAACAAACTATGCGAAAAAAGACAAACATTTATTTACAATTATATGCGGCGAACCGCACAAACTTGCGCTTTCATGCCGCAAAAACCCTTCCCGTATAAATCTAAACAAAAATTCGTTGAAATAAACTTGAAAAAAGCGGAAAATTATATTACAATAATAAAAAGAGCCTCTCCGCAGTCCGCGGAGCGGTCAAATTCTATCCAAGGAGTTCGTTATGCAAGATATCAGACAGCAGGCAGTAAACGCGGTGCGCGTGTTGAGCGCGGAAGCCATCGAAAAAGCAAAGTCGGGACATCCCGGCTTGCCTCTCGGCGCGGCGCCCGTCGGGTATACGCTCTTTTCCGACGTGATGAAATACAACCCGAAAAACCCGAAATTTTACGACCGCGATCGGTTCGTCCTTTCCGCGGGACACGGTTCCATGCTGTATTATTCCCTTTTATATCTCTTCGGGTTCGACATGAGCATCGAAGACATCGAAAATTTCCGTCAGTTCGGTTCGAAAACGCCGGGACACCCCGAATACGGCGTGACGGCGGGCGTAGAAACTTCTACAGGCCCCCTCGGACAGGGCATTGCCACGGCGGTGGGCATGGCGCTTGCCGAAACGAAAATGGCGGCAGAATTCAATAAGGAAAACTTCCCCTTGACCGACCACTATACCTACGTGCTCTGCGGCGACGGCTGTATGCAGGAAGGCATCGAAAACGAGGCGGCGTCCTTTGCGGGAACGAATAAACTCGGCAAACTCATCGTATTTTACGATTCCAACAACATCACCATCGAGGGCGACACCGATTCGGCGTTCACCGAGGACGTGGGCAAGCGCCACGAAGCGCTCGGCTGGCAGGTCGTAAAGGTAAACGACATCAACGACCTCGCCGCGCTCCGCCGCGCCGTGAAAAAAGCCAAAGCGGAAACGGAAAAACCCTCCCTCATCATCTGCAAGTCGGTCATCGGCTACGGTTCCCCCCTGGCGGGAAAAGCCGACTGCCACGGTGCACCCCTCGGCGCGGATAATTTGAAAGCGCTCAAAGAGGCGCTCGGCTGGACAGAAGAGGCGTTCACCGTTCCCAAAGGCGTGCTCCGCCACACCCGCCGCGCGGTTTCCAGAGGCAAGAAAGCAGAACAGGCGTGGAACGAACTTTTCCAAGCATACAAAGCAGCGTATCCTAAGGAAGCCGCGGAATTTGAAAAGCGCGTAAAGGGCGAGCTTTACGACTACGCCTCCGACGACGAACTTTATAAGTTCGAAAAAGCCGACGCCACCCGCTCCACCTCCTCCACGGTGCTCAACCGCCTGGCGGAAAAAGTTTCCTCGCTCTTCGGCGGTTCGGCAGACCTCGGTCCTTCGAACAAGAGCGTGATGAAAAACAAAGGCTATTATTCCCCCGAAAACAGGACGGGCGCAAACATTCACTTCGGCATACGCGAACAGGCGATGGCGGCGATATGCAACGGCGTTTGCCTGCACGGCGGCTTTACCGCTTACTGCGCGACCTTCTTCGTGTTCAGCGATTACCTGAAGGGCTCGCTCAGGCTCTCCGCACTCATGGGACTGCCCGTCGTCTACATCCTCACGCACGATTCCATCGGCGTGGGCGAAGACGGTCCCACCCACGAACCCGTGGAACAGCTCGCGTCTCTCCGCGCGACGCCCGACGTCAACGTCTTCCGCCCCGCGGACGGCAAGGAAACGGCGGCGGCGTGGGTGAGCGCGCTCGGCGCGAAACGCCCCACCTGCTTGGTGCTTTCCCGTCAGACGCTGCCCCTTTACGAAAACTCCGGCAAAGCGGCGCTCAAAGGCGGCTACGTGCTTTCCGACTGCGAAGGCACGCCCGACGTGATTTTGATCGGCACGGGCAGCGAAGTGGAACTGTGCGTAAAAGCGCAAGCCTCCTTAAAAGAAAAAGGCGTGAATGCCCGCGTCGTCTCCATGCCCTGCACGGAGATATTCGAAGAGCAGAGCGCGGAATATAAGGAAAGCGTTCTCCCCTCCTCCGTGCGCGCACGCGTTTGCGTGGAAGCGGGCTCGCCCGATTGCTGGTACAAATACGCCAAGGACGGCGAAGTCATCGGCATGACGACTTTCGGACAATCCGCCCCCGCGAAAAAGTTGTTCGAATACTTCGGCTTTACCGCGGAAAACGTAACGGCTACCGCCTTGAAAGTGCTGGGTAAATAAAATTTTTTGAAAAGAACGCTCCGCCGCACGAAATTCGTGCGGCGGAGTTATTTTTTTATTCACTGCTTTTCGCGTTCAAAAAACAAAAGCACCCACATTTGGAAAATCGAGGTAATTTTTATTATCCGCTTGACAAAAGGCATTTTTGAATTTATAATATAATTATAAAACAAAAATAAACTATTTTTGGAGAAATATTGAATGAAAAGCAGGTCGGGCAGATATGGCGCGTACGTGCCCCAAAAACTGAAAAGGCTTTTGGTGCTGATGTACCGCGCGAGCATGAACGACGGGAACGTGAAATTCGGCGCTATCTGGAAATTCATGCTAAAAAACCGAATCGACTACAAAACGCTTGCAAAGCGGTGCGATCTGACGGAAAAGGAGATCACCGACGTGCTTTTTAACGCGACGAAGGACGAAAAGCTCATAGCCAAAGTGGCGCATTATATGGAAGTCGAGCCTTCCTCCTTGATGATCCGCCCTGCCGCGGAATCGTAAAAGCGTTTTTGAATCAGCCATTTTTTTTCTTTTGCATTTTGCAACCGAAGAGGCGGCGCAGGTAAAAACCTGCGCCGCCTCTTTTTTTGCGAAAATATACGCCCGAACCGAAAGGTCGGGCGCAAAGATCGAAATCACCGATACGTCACCAGCTTATCGATATCCTTTCTCTTTTTCTCGCGGATTTTATCGTCCGCCGCAGCATAGCCGACGGCAAACACCAGACGTACCCGCTTTTTTTCGTCGATACCGAGCAATTCCTTGATTTTCTTTTCGTCGAACCAACCGATCATGCAGGTGGAAAGCCCCTGTTCGGTCGCCGCAAGCACGATGTGCGCGCTGACGATACCCATATCGATGGACGCATAGTCCTGATCTTTCAGCCTGCCGCTCGTCCTTGCCAAAAGTCCCGCGTTTTCCTCCACCATCACGATAAAGGCGCGCGCGGCGGAACAATGCTTGTTCATGCCCATTCCCTGCGTACAGCGCGCGATGCGCCCCGCAAGTTCGCTTTCTGTCACGACGATAAAGGAATACGGCTGCGAATTGCAAGCCGACGGAGCCAGCCGCGCTAATTCCATGATATTTTCCAGCTTTTCTTTTTCGACGGGTCTTTCCGCGTCGAAGTTGCGGCAGCTTTGCCGCAAAGAAAACAACTCTTTCAGTTCCATGATATTTCCTCCTGTTTTTATTCTACACCAAACAAAAGGTTTTGACAACTGCTTTTCAAATGACGTCGGAAAGTTTTTCGTAAATGCCGTGTTCTTGACAAATACGGGAAATGTCGCCTTGTTTCAGCGTTCTTATTTCCTTTCCGTCTCGGTACAGCACGATTTCGTTCACCGCGTCGCAGTCGATGACGTTCATCAGCTTTTTCACGTCCGCATCGGCGGAAAGCGCCTGCTTTTTATACGGCATGCCGCGTTTCAGCGCGGCGGTGTTCATGGAAGTATACATACGTACGTAGGCGTTTTCTTTTTTCTTCGACAGTGCGCCGAAAAGCACGAACGCCGCAAAAAACGCCAAGGAAATATTCGGCTTGAAAAAGAGCGACGCCACAAAAAGCCCCGCCAGACACGCGCCGAATATCGCGGAAACGATCTTGCAAACTTTCAACGCCTTCGCCCGCCCGCATTTTTGCGAAAGCAAAGCGAGAAGCACCCGCCCGCCGTCCAACGGAAACACGGGCAGAATATTGATCGCCGCGATGGCGAAGCACGCAAATGCCGCCGTATCGGTAAAAGCGTAAATTTCGGGAAATATCCACCAAAACGCCACGAAAAATATTCCTATCAGCACGTTCGTAACGGGTCCGGCAAGGGCGATTTTGACTTCATCGGCGGCTTTGAGAGAAGTGTCTTCCCCGCAAATGACCGCACCGTAAGGCATAAGCGTGATACGGTCTAACCGATATCCGTGTTTTTCCGCCGAAAACGAATGCCCTAGCTCATGGAGCAGGGCAACCGTCGTGTAGATGATAAACATGAATATCCTGCCCGTCAGCGCATAATACACGCCGAAGAGCCAGAACAGCGGATGAATACGCAGTTTCAGACTTCCCATATCACCGTATCGGTTTCGTTATCCACGGTATAGGAAGTGATCATCTGTCCGTCTTCCCCATAGAAGCAAAGCTCTATGTTTTCCCCGAGACTGTATCCCAAGGGGATATTTCCGTAAACCGTCGAACCGAGTTCCTGATACGCATAATCCACGCCCTTGATGACCGTCTTGAATTTCGTGGAGTGCGTTATTTCAAACACATACTTTCCGTCCTCGCCTTGCGTGAGCGAAGTGATCTCGCCGTCGCAGGGGGAATAAACGCTACCCTTTACCGCAAAACTCATTACGCCGTCGGCAAGCGTCACGTCGCCGTCGGTAGGCAACGCCGGCGTAAAGCTGTTGTACGCACGGTTATCCGCTTGCTCCGTCTGCGGCGCAAAAATGGAATTGAAAAATACCGCGATACCGCTCTGTTCCATAAACAGGTTGGAAAATACGATCACGCCGAGCAGCAGCACTACCGCCGCAAGCTGAACGCCGATTACGGAAACTTTGAACTTGCGTTTCGGCTTGCTCTGCGCCACAGGTTCTTCCGCCTGAGGAACTTCTTCGGCAACGGCTTCGTCCGCCGCAACGGCGGATTCCTCCGCGGGAACGGAAAGGTTTTGTTCTTCGAATTCGCGGTTAGCCTTTTCGATGGCAAGTTCCTTCACGTTTTCCTTCGGCGCGTCTTTCTTTTTTCTTTTACGCTTTGCAGGCGTCGTGTAGGTTATGTTGTACGTGTTGACCGGGATTTCCAGCATTTCGGAATAAATGTTTTCTTCGTTCATTTTTTCTCTCCTTGTCCTTTCGCTATATTAAACTTTATGCGCTCCGTCTCGGGCGTATGCCTTGTTTTTCAAAAATTTTCCGCGCTTTTTCGGTCGCCTTTTGTCGATTTTACTTTGCAATGATTTTCAAGCGGCGCTTTTTCTGAAATCTTACCGAAAAAGACCGATTTTGACCGACAAAAAGCACTTCCTTGCGCGTTCTATAATGATTATATGAAAAATAATTGAAAACATGAAAAAAATTTTTCTAAATGAACGAAAATCTTGTTGACAAAGCCGCGCAATTTCGATATAATACATAAGCAAATTGAAATGGCGGCGTAGCTTAGTTGGTTATAGCGGCCGGTTCATACCCGGCAGGTCGTTGGTTCGAGTCCGACCGCCGCTACCAAAACTCAATCGGCCCCTTGGTCAAGTGGTTAAGACACCACCCTTTCACGGTGGTATCATGGGTTCGAATCCCGTAGGGGTCACCAAATGAGACCCAGTTGAACCCGTAGAAATACGGTTCAACTGGTCTTTTTATATCTAAATATTTTAATATTATTTTACCCATAAGAACAAAGTCGTTCTTATGGGTATTTTTTGTATTATTTTAATTTAGCATCACACTAATAAATTAACAATTATACTCTCCGAAATTTGCCGTTTCGGCTTTGTCATCGTAGCACAGATTTCGCCAAAGTCAATTCGGTGAAATGTCACCTAAAAATCGAATATCCCTTATTACCTATGCCAGGAAGAATTTTCTTCCCGGTTTTTTTATTTATCTTAATAAACTTGACTCCTGTAATGCGTTACGTATCGTTGCAAAAATTTTCCTTCGTGTTCCTTTTCGTCAAACATAGATTTTTGTTTTTTGGTTTGTTTTTCTTCTTCGTTT
>CASETU010000177.1 GCA_949290895.1 uncultured Bacillota bacterium | reverse complement strand
TTCATTGACTCTTTTTTCTCCTTTTCTTTGTACTTTCAGTTTAGCAAAAGGTTGTAAAAAACTATTACAGCCTATTGTAATGAAATTGTAAAAAAATTGTTTTTAAATTTTTCCCTTAAAATCTTTCTTTATACTTCCGCATTTTTACACCTTAAAATATAAAAAACGCCTGCGGCGGCGCGAAAAACGCGCCGCCGCAGGCGTTGAAACAAATACGGCAGATTATCTTTTGATTTCCGTAACGGTATACCCTGCGTCGGCAATGGCTTTTTTGATGGCCTCGTCGTCAACGCTCGGATCGGGCGTGAAATACGCGGTCTTCTTTTTCAGATTGACTTCCGCGTCCAGCCCCAGCTCCTTGAGCGCCTTTTCGGCGTGCGCGCTGCAGTGCTCGCAGCGCATTCCTTCGATTTTCACTTCGCTTTTTTCCGCTTTCTTTTTGAATAACATTTTTTCTCCTCCTTCGGGTTGAAACAATTTTAATCTCAGCGCATTGAGCACCACACAGATGCTCGAAAGGCTCATACATATCGAACCGATCATCGGGTTGAGCGTCAGGTTCAGGATCGGATAAAACACCCCCGCCGCGAACGGAATACCCACCGCGTTATAGAAAAACGCCCAGAACAGGTTTTCCTTTACGTTCCTGACCGCCGCCTTGCTTAAGGAAAACGCCGTCACCACGTCGGCTAAATCGTCGCGCATGAGCACGGCGTCCGCACTCTCTATCGCCACGTCCGTGCCCGCGCCCAGCGCGATGCCCACGTCCGCCGCCGCAAGAGCGGGTGCGTCGTTGACCCCGTCGCCCACGAACGCCACGCGCCCGTATTTTTTAAGCGAACGCACCGCCTCCGCTTTGTCTTCGGGCAGCACTTCCGCGACCACTTCGTCGATGCCGACTTTCTTCGCCACGCTGTTTGCCGCGAGGGCGTTGTCCCCCGTGAGCATGACCACCCGCCGCCCCGACGCTTTGAGGCGCGCCACCGCCGCCGCGCTGGTTTCCTTTACGGTATCCGCCACGGCGAAAACCGCGGCGATTTTCCCGCCGCACGCCGCGAACACGGGCGTCGCCCCCTGCGAGGCGTAGTCTTCGTAAAGCGCGTCGAACTTTTCCGCGTCTTCGGCGTAATTTTGAGCGAACTTACGACTGCCTATATAATAGGTTTTGCCGCCGACCTCGCCCGAAACGCCCTTTCCCGCATGCGAAAGAAAATTCTGCGCCTGCACGGCGGGGACGTTTTCCGCCTTAGCGTACGCCGCAATGGCCTCCGCGAGCGGGTGCTCGCTGAAACTTTCCACCGCCGCCGCGGCGGAAAGGATTTCCGCTTTATCCCCTGCGAACTCAGCCGCGACGACGGCGGGCTTTCCCGAAGTGACGGTGCCCGTCTTGTCGAACACGACGACTTTCGCCGTACTTAAAATTTCCAAAGCCTCGCCCGACTTGATGAGAACGCCGTTTTCCGCCCCCTTGCCCGTAGCCACCATGATGGCGACGGGGGTGGCGAGCCCCAGAGCGCACGGACAGGAGATGACCAGCACCGAAACGCCGATGTTGAACGCGAATTCAAAGCCGTAGCCGACGGCGAGCCACATGATAAAGGAAACAAGGGCAATCCCCATGACCACGGGCACGAACACCCCCGCGACCTTATCGGCGAGCTTTGCGATGGGCGCTTTCGAAGAGGACGCCTCCTCGACGAGCGCGATGATCTGATTGAGGGCGGTATCTTCCCCGATTTTTTCCACGCGCAGGGAGAGCGCGCCGTTTTTGTTGAGCGCGCCCGCAACGACTTTATCGCCGACTTTCTTTTTGACGGGCATGCTTTCCCCCGTCAAAAGCGATTCGTCCACATGACTTTCCCCCGAAACGACGACGCCGTCCGCGCCGATTTTTTCGCCGGGGCGCACCAGCACCGTGTCGCCCACGCGAAGTTCCGCCGCAGAGACGGTACGCTCTTCCCCGTTTTCCACGACGGTTACGATATCAGGCGCGAGTTCCATCAGCCGCGTGATAGCCTCCGTCGTGCGTTTTTTGGACTTGCCTTCGAGATATTTGCCTATGGAAATAAAGGTCAGTATCATCGCCGCGCTTTCAAAATAAAGCTGATGGCGGTATTTGTCCACTATTAAAAGATGCGTTTCCGCCGCCGAAACGTCTGCCGTCGCCGCGCCGAGATGATAGCTCATCATGAAAATGGCGATGATACCGTACACAAGCGAAGCCGTCGCGCTGACGGCAATGAGGGTATCCATGTTGGGCGAACGCTTGAAAAGGTTGCGGTAGCCGTTGATAAAATATCTGCGGTAAACGAATACGACGGGCAGCGTCAGCAAAAACTGCACGAAGGCGAAGTTCACGGCGTTTTGCGTCCCCTCGAAGAACGCGGGAAGCGGCAAAGACACCATGTGCCCCATGCCGATATACATGAGCAATATCAAAACGACGACGGAAAAAATCAGCGCGCCGAGCCCGCCTTGTTTTTCCTCTTTCGTCTTTTCAGCCGCGGCGGAACGCGGAGCGCCCGCGTTTAAAGAGGCTACCTTTGCGCCGTAGCCCGCCTTTTCCACCGCAGATATTATCTTTTCTTCCACGGACGGGTCGGCAAATTCCACCGACATGGAATTTGTAAGGAGATTGACCTTGCAGGACGTTACCCCCTCCACGCCGCCGACCGCCTTTTCCACGTGTGCGGAACACGCCGAACAAGTCATGCCGCTTACGTCAAATTTTTCTTTCATGATTTTACTATAAACCCGATTTAAAAATCTGTCAACTTAAATTTACTTGCCTTTCCAACGGAAAAGCATTTTGAATTCGAAAGGCTTTCCGACAAGCTGTTTTCGTTTTTCCTGCCACATATCCGACAAAACGCGTTTTAAAAGCGGTTCTTCGATCTTTTCGATAAAGCCGTTCAGCCAGCTTTCCGCCAACGGGAAATTGTTGCGGACGGAATCGAATGCGGCGAAGATTTCCTCTTCCCGCCCTTCGACTTGCGCCATGATATAGATGAACACGGGGCGGAAGTCCGCGACCGCCGCCACAGCCGAAAGCCGCGCGATTTCCTCTGCCGAACACTTATCGAAACCGTTCCGAAAAAAATTTTTTTCCTTTTCCGAACACATCTGATAGAAATAATCCAGCTCCTCAAATAAGCATTTTTCGTAGTCATTTCCTGACGTTTTTTGATTTGACATATTTTTTCCTCCCTAAAAAAACACAAGAAAACAAAAAAAGTTTCTTTATTGCGAAACATTTTACCACGTTTTTATTATAAAATCAAGTAAAATAATTCGTAATACGGAATTTTTTTAGAGGTGTTAAAAATGCAAAAACTTAGACCGGATATGAATATAGGAAAAAACATTCAAACTATACGTAAAAGCAAAAAAATGACACAAGAACAAACAATCGCAAAATTACAGCTTATGGGATTGCCCATAACAAAAAGCACTTATGCAAAAATCGAAACAAACCGCATGAATATTCGCGTAAGTGAATTAGTCGCTTTAAAAATAATTTTCGATGTACCTTACGATAAATTTTTCGATGAACTGACGGCAGAAATCGCTATTCCGCCTGAATTTTAAGGCTTAATGAATTAAGGGCGCAAAAACAGCGCCCTTAATTCATGCAAATTTATTTGTTCGGAGTATTATGATTTTTTTTATGTTTCGCCGCATACGGACACCCGCCGCAGGAAGAACAGTCGCACCCGCACCCGCCGCCTTTGCCGCGGGCTTTTTTATATACGGAACAAGCGATCACGCCGACGACGATTCCGATTGCCGCTATTAAAATTATGATTTCCAAAACTTTCATGTTTTACACCTTTTGCGGTTTTAGTTTTTTGTTTTTGTTATACAGCGCGATGAAGACGATTGCCCCCGCCAACACCGCCGCGAAGATAAACGACGTCCACCACCAACTGCCGATGACGTATATCGCCGCGCTGACGACGTAGGAAGTCACTATCCAGAAAAGCAGCGTATAGCGGAACGCCTTTTTATCAGGCAGTTCGGCTTTTGCCGTAGCCACCGCCGCAAAGCACGGTATGGTGAGCATATTGAACGCGATAAACGCAATCAGCGCGGGAACGGTAATGCCCGTGCCCGATATCATCGCCTGCACCGCCGCCACGCCGCCGTCGGCTTCGGTATCGATGATCGTACCGACAAACACCGCCGCAAGCGTGCCGAACGTTCCGATAACGTCCTCTTTCGCCAAAAGCCCCGTTACCGCCGCCACCGCGAACACCCAGCCATAGCTGTTGAGCTGCGAGCCGAACCCCAGCGGCGTAAAGAGCGGCTGCACAAACTGCCCAAGCGACGCCAGAATGGACTGATTCATATGTTCTTCGCTTTCAATCATCGTCCAGCCCCAGGTGAAATTCGATAAAAACAAGATGACGATAACCGAAGCCAGAATGATGGTAAACGCCTTTTTGACAAAG
>CASETU010000176.1 GCA_949290895.1 uncultured Bacillota bacterium | reverse complement strand
TTTTTAATGGACGATTTCATCGATCTGTTCCAGAAACAGTTTTTCGAGCCGACTTTAAAAGACGCGGAGTACAACAAAAACGTGATCCTCCCCGTTCTGCAGCTCTTCCTTCTGAACAAGGACGCGGAAAACACCGAGAAGATCACGCACCCGTATAAAAACAAATACACCGAAAAAGGCATTACGGACATCATCATCGGGCAACTTCTCAAATATAAGCTCGTGCCCAAAAAAGAACACGACAAAAACATCAAGGCGTTGATCGCCATTTTAAAATACATAAACGAGCATTACAAAGAAAACATCACCCTCGATAAAATCGCGAACAAATTCAATTACAACAAGTATTACATATCCAAACTTTTCAATAAAAACATCGGGCAGAATTTAAGGACGTACATCAACGCGCTCCGTTTCCAAACCTTGCAGACGGAAATCAAGACCGTGCAGGAATCGCCCCTTTTGGAAAACATCATGGCGGATTGCGGGTTCGCGTCCTCCTCCACCTATTACAGAACGCAGAAAAAATATAAAATAACAAAAAAGACACAAGAGAGGGAAAATCAATGAAGGATATCGTTCTTATCGGAAAGAAAATTTTCTTCGACAAAAGCAGAATTATTTTGAAAAGCCTGCCCGACGAAAACTGGGAAAAGGACTGGATGGTCATGGGCGGCGAATGGAAGATGCAAGACGGCTGTCTCATCGGCAAGGAAACAGGCAACAAAGGCGGCATTTTGTTCACGCGCGAAAGTTTCGACAAAGACGTAATGATGAGCTTTACAGCGAGCACTGTGCTCCCCGCCACGCGGGACGTGAACGCCGTGTTCTGCGCCCACTGGGACGAAGTAACGGACTATCTCGGTGTCTCTTACGTCTGCGGGCTGAACGGCTGGTACAACGGCAAAAGTGGCATCGAGAGCAATTCCGCGGGCGGCTTTTGCGCACTGACGTCTTCCTATTCCTATACCCCCGGTAAGGAAGTACGCATGACTGTCGGCGCGGTAGACGGGCACACATTCATGGTCGTCGACGGCGAGCTGGTGATGGAATATATCGACCCCGCTCCTATTCGCGGCGGGCATCTCGGCTTTTCCCCTTACTGCACCATGATGAAAATTCGCGACATCGAAGTGCGCGAGATCTGCTGGGAAAAGTTCATTCAAAGTTACGAACCCGAATTTTAAGGCGCACCGCGGGCGAGACGGCGTTTGCAATTTTTTCGCACGGCACGCGGAACCGCCCGCAAAGGAGCAGGACATGAAAATCAATGCACAAGACCTTACTTTGGAGGAAAAATTGAGCCTTTTATGCGCGGAAGACATCTGGCAGACCAACAGCCTGGGCGGAAAACTACGTTCGGTAAGGGTTGCCGACGGCCCGCACGGGCTGAGAAAAACCGACGGCTGGCACGACAATCCCGTTAACGGCACAGCGATGCCGAATCTTTCGCTCCTCGCCTGCTCCTGGGACAGGAATGCGGCAAAGCGCGACGGTGCGGTCATCGCCGACGATTGCATCGAAAACGGCGTGGACGTACTGCTCGCGCCGGGCGTGAACATCAAGCGGACGCCCCTTTGCGGAAGAAACTTCGAATACTTTTCCGAAGACCCCTATCTCGCGGGAGAACTGGGCAAGGCGTTCATCGAGGGCGTGCAGGAAAAGGGCGTGGGCACGAGCTTAAAGCATTTCGCCTGCAATAACCGCGAATACAACCGTCTTTACCAGTCCAGCGAGGCGGACGAACGCACCTTGCAGGAAATATATTTTCCCGCCTTCCGCAAAGCCGTCGAGGCGAAACCGTGGACGGTCATGTGCAGTTTCAACCCCGTCAACGGCGTTTTCTCCTTCGAGAACGAAAAACTTCTGAAAAAAACCCTGCGCGGGCAATTCGGCTTTGAAGGCGTTATCCTCTCCGACTGGGACACCGTGAGAAACAGCTATAAATCTTTGAAAGCGGGACTTGACGTGCGTTTCCCCTATAGCGAGACCGCCTTTGTCGAGCTGAAAAACGCCTACGAAAAAGGGCTTATCTCGGACGCGGAAATCGACTTTTCCGTCGATAAAGTCCTCGAGTTGATAAAGAAGGCTGCGACGGCAAAGAAAAAGATGACGACAGACAGAGCGCAGCGGCACAGCATTGCGACGGAGCTTGCAAAAGAAAGCATGGTTCTGCTGAAAAACGACGGGGACGTACTGCCGTTAAAAGGCGGTTCGGTATGCGTTTTGGGCAACTTCGCCGCCAACCCCACGGTCGGCGGCGGAGGGTCGGCTTACGCGCAGCCTTCATACCGTCAGGAAAACCTCGCCGCGCTTTTAACACGGCAAAACGCCGCGGTGGACGCGCGCTATATAGGCGAATTCGTCGCCGACCCCTGCTTTTACCGCTGCGTGAACGTGCGCGCCGCCCTTTCCGCGGCGTATAAGGCGGACGTAGCCGTCGTTTGCGTCGGCACAACCGAAGTGCAGGAAACGGAAGATTTCGACAGGGCGTCGCTGCGGCTCAACGCCGTGCAGGAAGATTTGATCTTAAAAGTCGCCGAAATCAACCCGCGGACCGTCGTATTGCTCTACACGGGCAGCGCCGTGGACATGACGCCGTGGCTCGACAAGGTGCAAGCGGTGCTTTGGGTCGGTTTCGCGGGCGAGGGCGCGAACGAGGCCGCAGCGGAAATTCTTTGCGGCAACGTTTCCCCGTGCGGAAAACTTTCCGAAACCTATCCCCTTTCTTTGGAGGACACCCCCGACAAAGGTTTTCCCGGCACGGGACTTTACAACGTTTACGCCGAAGGCATTTTCGTGGGCTACCGCTATTACGACAAAACAAAAAAAGACGTGCTTTTCCCCTTCGGGCACGGAATGTCCTACGCTAAATTCGAATATTCCGACTTGTCGATAGAAAAGCGCGGGGATACGGATTATACCGTCCGCTACAAAATCACCAACCGCTCGGACATCGACGCCAAGGAGATTTCGCAAGTCTACGTAAAAGACGCGTTCTCCTCCCTTTCGAGACCGACGAAGGAGCTGAAAGGATTCGACAAAACGCTCATTAAAGCGCACGAAACGGCGGAAATAGCGGTTTCGCTCGACTTTTCCTCCTTTGCTTATTACAGCCCCGCGCTGGAGCGGTTTTACGTGGAAAACGGCGAGTTTGAAATCCTCGTCGGCGCGTCGAGCCGCGACATACGCCTCAGCGCGCGTGTCGAAATATCTCTCCCCGACGAAACACAGGTTTCCTTATAAAAAAGCTATTTAACTAAAAATTCCCGCACATTTAGTATTTTAGTAAATATCGGAATTACCATTAGTTTTATATTAAGCAA
>CASETU010000175.1 GCA_949290895.1 uncultured Bacillota bacterium | reverse complement strand
TTATTTCTCACGTCCGCCGCCTGGGACGGCATTTCGTTTTTCTTCAAAGACATATTCGGCATATCACTTGACCTCCTTTTTGAAGAGATTGCACGTTTCTTCGTACGCGTGCCGCTCGAAATCGCGGTACATGGTGCCGCGATTCATCGCCTCGTCGAAATCGACCTCGTGTCCGTCGAAGTCCGGTCCATCCACGCAGGCGAATTTCGTCTTGCCGCCCACCGTAAGGCGGCAACCGCCGCACATGCCCGTGCCGTCTATCATGATGGGGTTCATGGAAACCACCGTCTTGATATTGTATTCTTTGGTCAGCTTGCACACGAATTTCATCATGATGACGGGGCCGATGGCGATGACTTCGTCATACTGATTGCCCGCGTCTATCAACGTTTTCAGCGCGTCGGTCACAAGCCCCTTTTTGCCGTAAGTGCCGTCGTCCGTCATGACTAAGTATTCGTCGCTCACCGCGCGGAATTCGTCTTCCAAAATCACGAGGTCTTTATTTCTGAACCCCACGACGGAATGCACCGTAGCGCCCAGCTCATGCAGCTTTTTAGCGACGGGATAAGCGATGGCGCAACCGACGCCGCCGCCGACCACCGCGACCTTTTTCAGCCCGTCGAGGTGCGAGGGCGTGCCGAGCGGCCCCACGAAATCGTGAATGAAATCGCCTTCGCTTAAATGATTCAGCTTTTCCGTCGTCGCGCCGACGATCTGGAAGATGATGGTTATCGTGCCCTTTTCACGGTCGTAATCGGCAACGGTCAGGGGAATTCTTTCCCCCGCCTCGTCCACGCGAAGAATGATGAACTGCCCCGGCTGCGCCTTTTTTGCGATGAGCGGAGCATCCACTTCCATCAGCGTGACGGTAGGATTCAGACTCTTTTTTCTGACAATTTTATTCATAAAACTCTCCCGCACGGAATCTTGCGCTTTCGCGGCGCACCGCGAAAGCGCAAAAACTTTTTCCGTTCATTTTTTCAACGTTTTTATTATACCTTAATTTTGTCCGTTTTGCAATTATTTTTTCATATTCCCGCACGCAAGCGCCTCGCAAAGAAAAAACTTTTTTCACGGCAGGCAAAATTCCCGCAATATCCGTTTTTCAGGTTCCCTCATGAAAAAACGCACATCTTGTCAAAAAAATTTTTCCTTTTGCGGAACATAAGAAAAAGCACGTTCAAAACTGCGCCGCGCCGCTTTGCACCGACTCGACGGAAGACAGCCAGCTTTCCACGTCCACGGCGTATTTTTTAGGATTCGATTCGTCCACGTAAACCTTCACCTTTCCGCCGATACCGTACCCGAATGGATTTTTTATTAAAAATTTGACCTTATATTCATTGTTCTCGCTATCCGCGCATACGAGCGTGGCAGGATATTTTTCCATGATACGCGTGTTACGTGAATAGGAAAAGTCCACCACCGTCGCCTCGACGCACCGTCCCGAAGCTTTCAGCCGTCCGAGCCTTCCCGCCGCGGGAAACGTACGGGACAGCGCGATCACGCCGATAATAAAAAAGACGCCACCCATAACTATAAAGACGATCGCCGGAAATTTCGTGAGTTTTCCGTATATGATGTCCGACGGGTTGTTCGGCATATAAAGTATGGGAACAGTTTTGCCGACGTACATCGAAGACGTATATGTCCCTAACCTTGTAATATACTCGCGCCCGTTCACGGTATAACGCACATAAACGATATGATCGTAATCGCCGTCGGAATCCCTTTTTTCGTCAATCCGCACGATCACGGCGTCGGTTTTTACGCCGCGCTTATCGAACTTAAGGCTGTTGTCATATAAAATAAATCCGATGACAATCAAAATTACGCTTATGAAAATCGGTAAAATCACGGCGACAAGTTTTCTGTTTTTCATAAATCCCCCCTTTCTTTTTTCAGTATACCATAAATAACGCTGACGTGCAAGCCGTATTCAAAATTTTCAACCGCTCAAAACATTGCCTCCGTAATTTTTACACATAAAAAAAGAACGGAAATCTCCGTTCTCCTTTTTAAAAAACATATCGCAATGCCGAACGATTTTTGCCGCGCCGTAATTTCGGCACGGCAAACAAGCAAGTGATTTTTTTCAGCGGTTGAACATGACACGTTCGCTTTTGAACATCTTCGTCAAAAGCCATACGAGCAGCCCCGTATAAACTAGATTTGCAATCATGGCGACGGCGAGATTCAAAGCGATCGCCGTAAACGAGAACACCGCATTGAACGCCTGCACGCTGTTATAAAGCGGGATAAAATAGAGCCATACGCTTTGGGGCGCACCGTTGCCGAACATACACGTTACACTTAAAAGCACGTTGACAATCATGAGCGGCGTGATATAGGCGGTCGCCTCCTTGACGGTCTTTGCGAACGCGGAGACGACGGAGATCATGGCGACGATCATCAAAACCGTGCTGACCACCACGCCGAAGAGCGCAAAATAATCGCCGACGGTATATACGCTCGCGCTCACGCCCGCCATGCCGCCCGTAAGTTTAGGCAGGCTCAGGATAATGCCGATAAACGAGGACAAACCGCAGAGCACCGATATGACGCTGAGCGCGAATATCTTGCCGATCGCCACTCCCGCGCGCGATACCGGCGTGACGAGAATGGTGGCGAAAGTTCCGCGCTCCTTTTCCCCCGCAATGGATTCGGGCGCGACCGCCATCGCGCCGGAAAAGATGAACACCATCATCAGCATGGGCATCAGC
>CASETU010000174.1 GCA_949290895.1 uncultured Bacillota bacterium | reverse complement strand
TTTTTCTTCTTCGACATATAAATTTCTCTCCTTTCAATTCATTGCCAGAATTTCTATTCGGCTTAAATTTATATTCAAAAGGGAAACCGCAGCCTGCTGAATATTTTTCATGACGCTGATGCTGTTCGCTCCCTGCGCAACTATTAACACCCCGACGATTTCAGGATAATTCTCCTTGACGACAACGGGTTTTCCGTTGACTAAAATCGGGCTTTCGGTTATCGTGGTCTTGCCGTCTTCGCTGACGGTGACCGTTTCGTTCGCGTATATCGTTTCCTTTCCCGAATCTACGGTGATCACAACAGAAACGTCTCCTGCGCCTTTGATTTGAGAAAGCGTTTTTTCCAACCTGTTTTCCAAATCTTTTACATAAGAAATGACTTCGTCATCTTCATACGCCACCGCGTCAGACGGTCTTATCAACGAAAAAGCTAACACTGCGACGACCGCAACGGCAATCAATCCCAAAAACACGTATTCTATCGTTTTGTTTCCCTTAAGCTTTTGAAATAGTTTCATTTACAACCACCTTATCGGTGCCGACGCCGCAATAATCAGCGACGGCTTGTATAATTTCAGACGGTATATATATATGCTCGTCTTGTCCCGATATTCCGGAATTTTGCAAAAAAATCAAAACTTTCGTAATTTTAAATTCATTGTCGATTCGCTCATAGTAAAGCTGAACCAAACTTTCATACCCTTCTTCTCGCAACATTTCTTCAATAACGCCGCTTCGGTATTCACTTTCTTTAAAATCAATATAATCAAGGAAGTTTTCGTCGTACTCGATCGAGTAGTCGTTATCAAACGCAGGCAAAGAAGAATTTTTCCAACGGATCAAAGGCGTCAATATCACGACGAGCGTGGCGACGGCAAACACGCTTTTTACAAATTTACCCGTTTTTCCTTCCGGAAGTACGATTCCTGCCGCCCCCGTCAACAATATAACGCTTATGATACTTAAAATATATTCCGTCATAATCAAATAAATGCATTTGCCGAAATAATCAGCAATAAAAGAGAAATAAAAATCATTAAACCGACCGCGAACATGATCGCGAGCAGATAACTGACCGACTTAGATACGCCGAGCAGAAAGTCCGAAACGCGCGTATCACCGACAGGCTCCGTAAGCGCCGCAAACAACTTTAATAAAAGCTGAAAAGCTATTAAATATATAATAGGCTGCAGCAATATCGAAAAGAGCAGAAATACCGCACTTAACCCGACGGCATTTTTTATCAGCACCGAACCTGCAAGCACCAAATCGAATCCGTCTTTTAAGAACCCCCCGACGATGGGAATGGAGTTTGTTATGGCGTATTTTGCCGCTCGAAAAGAAACGCCGTCGATCACCGCCGAAGAAAGTCCTTGTGCAGACATGAAAAACGTAAAAACGGTAATGGAAATTCCGATCACCCATTTTATTACGCCATGTAAAAACCCCTGCATATTTTTCAGCTTGAACGATGAAGATAAATTCGATAAAACGGAAAAAACTACCGTAAGCGAAACAATGGGTATCAACACGCCCACAAAGACGGAACTGATGCCGCCCGATAAAAACGCAACCGCCGGTTTATAGAGCGCGGCAGAAGCATTCCCCCCGCTCGCAATCATCAACGTCAGGATTACAGGTAACATAATCTGTGTCATATTTGTCAGTTTTTCTATAGTATTTTTCGTGCTTTCGACAAGGCAAGAAAAATCCGCAACAACAATCAATATCACCGCAATCATACAGGTGTAAAAAACGACTTCTTTAATACTTTCCGACAGATACTTTGACTTCGATGCAGTTATGAGTCCACACAAAACGCTGATTGCGAGTATCACGGCAAAGTGCGGCACAAGCTTTGAAAAATCGGAAAGCAAATCCGAAAAGAATACGGAAAATATCTCGGAAACGGAAAACTTCGTTTCCCCGTTTAAAATTTCCTTTACCGTCTGCAAGAACCCAACGTCGAAAGCCATGCGTTCATCTTCCGTTAAAGAGTTGAGATAATCTTCAATATCGCTTAAATCGAGATTACCGAGTTGTTCGTCGATGTTGTCGTTCAAACTATCTGCGCTTGCCGTGGCGGGAGAAACAAAAAATACCGCTATAAAAATAATGAGTATGATAAAAAATCTCTTCTTTTTCACGACACCAGCCCCACAAGTATATTGATCAATGCGTAAAAAATAGGAACGGAAACCGTCAAAATAATGATTTTTCCCGCAAAAACCAGCTTGTCCGCAATGCTCTTCACGCCGAAGTCCTCTAAAATGCCTGCGGCAAACTCTATAACGTATCCTATCCCTACGATTTTCAGCACGATTTTCAAAAGCGTTTGATCCACGTTCCCGATTTCCGCTATCTTGCGAAACAGCTCAAATGTTTCTGTAAGATAGGTAAAAGCCGTCACCACAATGATGATTCCCGTACAAATCAGGCTCATCAGCGCAAGTTCGGGGTTTATGCTCTTCAAGTATACCGTAATTATACCGCCGACAAGGGCGATCCCCACCAACTGCAACATAGCTACAACAAAAAGAACAGGTTTTTGATTTGCGAAAAGAGTTCGACGATCATATCAATGACTAGGGTCAGGACAATCACCAGCCCTACAAGGCTCACCAGCGTGGCGATGTCGTCTCTGTCGCTCTTCTTCAAAACCTGTATGATTACGGTAATCAGAATGCCTATGGCGGCTATCTTAAAAAGTATATCGATATTCATGCAAAGTACCCCGCAGTCATAAAATCAATATCAAAGCAAGTATCCCAGCCAAGACGCCGAGCTTGACGTACATGGAAACGAACTTTTTTTCCTCCGCCGCAGTCGCCGCGGACAAATCCTTGAGTTTTCCCTCGTATGTTTTTAAAAAATTCATCTGCGTGAATGCGTCCGACTTTCCGAGCAGAGAAAAAAATTCTTCCGTTTCCTTTTTTTCTTCTTCCGATAGGAACCATACTTTTTCGCAATTTAGCTTGTCGCCGTTTTGCAAGGATAATTTATACTCTTGGAGTATGTTATGGAACGTTTCTTCCGAATGAAAATCATCGATGATTTTCGGCAAAGAATTTCTCGCAAAACTGATTTCATCGATCATTTTTTTATTGAATGCGTAAAAACCGCTGTAAAACTTTTTCCGCAAGCGGTAGCGTTCCGAAAACTTATACCCCAAAAACGTGCAAAGCACAACGAACACCGCCCCAAGCAACCATTTAACGTAACTCACTGAAATCACCGTCAAAAATTTTATCGATGACGCCCGCGCGCCCTGTCGACTTCAGAACACAATACCGCTCAAACAACCCTTTCTTGAATTCGGGCTTTCTTTTTACGTCTTCCAGCGACGCGCCGTGAAGGGTAGCCACCGTCTTTACGCCGCAACTGACAGCCTGTTCCACGCACTCCCAATCCTTTAAACCCGACAATTCGTCCGTCAAAACGACCTGCGGCGCAAGGCTCCTTATTCCGTAACGGAATGCGTAAAGTTTACCGCAAAACCGAATAATATCCGCTCCGCGGATATGTTCGTCATACAGCTCGCCGCGTTCGTCAATGACGAGAACATTCATACTTTTTGATAGCGTTCGCGCCATGTCCTTGAGTAAAGTCGTTTTTCCGTATCCCGGCGCAGATACAATCAAAGTGTTATAAATATTTCCGAGCTTTTTCAGCAATTCGTCTGCCGCTCCCGTTACAAAATGCGGCACTCTTATACACACGGAAGAATAATTTTTGATAGTGAGAATTTTATCTCCGTCTGCAACGCACTCCCCGCAAATCCCCACACGCACACCGACTGAAGTCGTCACAAACCCCGCTTTCAACGATTCGTTTACGGCATAAACGGAGTATTCCGCAGCCTTAAAAATAAGGCTTGAAATATCCGCCTCATTGCAAATAATCGCCTCTTTTTCGTTGATCGTCAGCTTGTCCGCCCCCAAAAATACCCGACGAAACTCGTAATTCAAAACGACGGGCGAAAAACTGCGCAACCTGATTTCACACAGTTTGTCCAAATCGATTTTTTTCAAGGCGTTCAAAACTTTTTCGGGAAGAAACACCAAATCGCTTGCTTTCATTTATTCTAATGTATGCTACCGAATAATAATAAATGATTGCGTAATGAATTTCGAACATAAAAAAAACACCTTACGGTGTCTTTCTATGTCTTTATAATAAATTGATTTGTTTTGTGTTTCGTAAAATTTACTTATCGTGCCCTTTTGCTTTTGATTTAGCCGATAGCAAGAGCAAACCGTAAACAAAAAACAACACGCCTATTGCCGTCATAACGACAAAACCATACACGGCAGGTCCGCCGAACAATATAGTCCAGTCTTTGCCCGCAGCAAAAAATACACTTGCCGTCAATCCTCCGCCAAAAAGAAAGAAAATCGCTCCCACGAGAAAGCATGCAAAATTTTCGAGAATTTTTAAATAATGACAAGCAACTAAAATTCCTAGCAATATAAAGAATACAGCGGCTGAAAACATTAAAATACACGTAGAGACGTTCACCGCGATTTCAGGATTATCCATATCATAATAAACCTGAATAACCGCCCCTTCACGAAATGCAACTTCCCCCGAAAAGCTTAAGCCTTCATAAATATGAGGCACACCGTTTGCATCATAATATCGATAAGCCAAGCGGTAAGCGTAAGAATCTTCCGAATCCGTATAAAAGACTTTTTCAAATACCGCGTCGGTTTTATCATAATTTGCACTATTCATCTGAATAACTTGATTACTGCCGAAAATAATAAGCGGAATATAGCCTACGCCAAAAGCCAAAACGATACCGATAGCAGTAAGCTTGCGCTTTAACGTTAACGACACCTGAACATGGAAATCTTTCCATCCGTTTTCCGATTCTTGTTTATGTTTGCCATCATACTTATTGCCCTTCAAGTTAAAATAAGCAGGCGAAAAAAATATAAAAATATAAGAAACAACTCCGCTAATCACAAAAACAAAAATAATTTCAAAATTGATAATGCCGACCGCAACTTGATAGACGGCTGTAGCGACCGCATACAATGCGAGAAAGAAAACAAAAATATAAATAATCGGAATTTTTCTCAACTTAATCC
>CASETU010000173.1 GCA_949290895.1 uncultured Bacillota bacterium | reverse complement strand
TCACAAAAGACCGCTTAAAATCAAAGCGGTCTTTATCCGCCCCGCAAAAAAGGCGGATAAAGTGCCTTTTTTACAAGACTATTTCAAAGCAATCCCGTTTTTCCTTTCTTTCAGCTTGTAAAAAAGGCGCAGACTGCTGACAAGAAATAATGTCTGCAAATCGCGCCTTTTTATTCCGATATGAAAAAAATTTATTCTTCTTCGTCCTCTTCGGGCAAATCGACGTTGTGATAAACGTCCTGCACGTCGTCGAGATCCTCCAGCGCGTCCACGAGCTTTTGGAATTTCGCGGCATTTTCGCCCTCAAAAGTGATCTTGCTTTGCGGGATCATCTCGATGGAAGCCTCGAAGAAGGAAAGTCCCTTTTCTTCGAGATACTTTCTCACTTCGGAAAAACTCTGCACCGAGGTGTAAACGGTGAACGCGTCGTCTTCGGTAACGACGTCGTCCGCGCCCGCTTCGATGGCGTATTCCATGACGACGTCCTCGTCGAGCCCGACCTTTCTCTCCACCACGATAACGCCCTTGTTATCGAAAAGATAGGATACGCACCCCGTATTGCCGAGCGAACCGCCGTGTTTTCTCATGACCGTTCTGATATAGTCCACCGTCCTGTTCTTGTTGTCGGTCAAGGCGTTGATGATGAGCGCGCTGCCGTTGGGACCGTAGCCTTCGTAAGTGAGTTCTTCGTAATTCGCCGCGGAAAGTTCGCCCGCAGCCTTGGCGATGCACTTTTTGATATTTTCGTTCGGCATGTTGAAGGAACGCGCCTTCGCGATGGCGTCCGCCAGCTTGCTGTTGGTGTTGGGGTCGGCGCCCGCTTTCGCCGCAACGGCGAGTTCTCTGCCGAGTTTGGTGAATATTTTACCTCTTTGCGCGTCGATCTTCGCCTTTTTGTTGGCGATGTTCGCCGCATGGGAATGTCCGGACATATATTTTTACTCCTTATTTCAGATTATTTTACCTTTCAAACGCGCCGCGCGGATTTGCGTTTAATCCCGTAGCATGGCGTACATGATGATCCCTGCCGCGACGGCGACGTTCAGACTTTCGCTTTCCTTTTCCATCGGCACCGAAACGATTTTCTCCGCCGCCGAAAGCGTTTTTTCGGAAAGACCGTTCGCCTCCCCGCCGAGCGCTACGCACACGTCTTTTTTTTCGGTGTGAAACACGTTTTCGCCGCCCATGTCCGCCGCGTAGATCGGCAAGCCGATAAAGTTTTCGAAATCTTCCGTTTCGTATATCTTTACGCCGAAAATGCCGCTCATGCTGGCGCGCACGGTCTTCGGATTAAAGGGATCGGCGCAGTCTTTTAAATAAATTTGTTTATAACCCGCCGCTGCCGCCGTACGGATTATCGTGCCGAGGTTTCCCGGATCGCGCACACCGTCCAAAAGCAGACACCTGCCCGCGCTCTTTTCGGGCAAGGTTGAGGGGCGGCGAACCACGGCGAGCACCCCTTCGGGATTCCTCTCTTCGCTGACGGAGGCGAACACGCTTTCGGAAACGGTTATCTTTTCGCCCTCAAACGCGATTTTATTCAGCGCGCTCTCCGTGCCGAAAAGATAAAGGATTTCCCGCTTGTTTTTCGCGGCCTCGCGCACGGGCTTTAAGCCTTCCAAAATAAACGCGTTTTCCTCCGCGCGGTATTTTTTTTGCAGAAGGCGACGCACGATTTTCACTTTTTCATTGGACGTGGAAGTTATAACCATTTTTTTCGCTCCTCCGCAAAATCCGAAAGCGCACAGCCGCGTTCAAACGCGCGGCGCACGCCGAAAACCCGCGCCCGCCGCAAAGACCGTTTTCGTTACAAAAAACCTTTTTGCGCCGTTCGATTGCACGCGCCTAAAGGATATGAATGCTTTTTATCGCGCTCAGCCCTTTTGCCGCGGTTTTCGGAAATACCCTAAAAAGAGCTTACGTCCGTAAGCTCTTTTTCAAATTATTTGTTTAAGCAAGCCTTCGCCTTTTCGCAGATGGCGGTAAAGGACGCGGCGTCGTTCACGGCGATGTCCGCAAGCATTTTTCTGTTGAGTTCGATGCCCGCATTCTTCAGGCCGAACATCAGCTTGCTGTAGGAAAGTCCGTTCATTCTCGCCGCGGCGTTGATACGCGCGATCCAGAGCTGACGGAAATCTCTCTTCTTGAGTTTTCTGCCGATATATGCATATTTCTGCGACTTCATGACTGCCTGACGGGCAACTCTGTATCTCTTGGATCTGCCGCCGAAATATCCCTTTGCAAGTTTCAGTATTTTTCTACGCTTTTTAACTGCGTTTACGCCTCTTTTGATACGCATGACAATTCCTCCTGCTTTTCGCCTTACTTGTTATAAATCAAGGTCTTAATCGTCTTTTCCTGTCCCTTGTCGACGTAAGCGCCCTGTCTTAAACTGTTCTTTCTCTTTCTGTCTTTTTTAGTCAAAATGTGATT
>CASETU010000172.1 GCA_949290895.1 uncultured Bacillota bacterium | reverse complement strand
GATGTGTCGGCGGTTGGACGTGGCGCAAATCATAGTATTTTCGCCTTTCACGCCGAAGCTTCCTTCCAGCGCGGCTTTAAGCGAGGTAAATCGCTCGTCGCCGTCTTCCAGCGAAAGGTCGTCGATGTAGATGATGAATTTCAAGGGTATCGCGCTCAGCTTTTCCTTAACGCGTGGCAGGGCAAGTAAATCGTTTTTATGCAGTTCCACGATTCTTAGCCCTTGCGGGTAGTATTTGTTGGACATGGCGTGAATGGTGGAGGACTTGCCCGTTCCGCGTTCGCCGTACAGCAGCATATCGAGGTACGGCAGCCCGCCCAAAAGATTTTCTATGTTGGAGGCGATGAGTTTTTTCTCCTCCTCGTAATCTTTCAAATCGGAAAGCCTGATGACGGGTGCGTTTTTCACGGGGGAAAGCTCGCCGCCGCTGAAAGTAAAGGCGGAATAGCGAATAAAATCGCCGTAGCCGAACTGGCGGTAAAACCCTTCCAGGCGGTTGACGGTTTCTTCTGCGGGCAAGTCGAATTTTTCGTTTTTTTCGCCGAGCGCGAAGTATTTGCCGCCGCTCAAGTTCCCGCATTTTTCCGCCGCGCGGAAAACGCTTTCCATATCTTCCTGAAAGGCAAGCTTTAAATACGCGTTACATTTTCCCGATGCCGCCGCAACGGAAAACGCGTTTTCGTCGTAGAGGATTTTGTCGCAGAGGGTATTCATGAGCGAAAGCTCGCCGCCGCGGGAATAAAGCTCCGACAAGAATGCCATTTCTGCGGATTTATCTTCGCTTTCGGCGTAGGAAAAGAGCGTGGCAAGCAGTCTGTCGGAGGATAAGTTTTTCAAAATTTTCAAATTCATGCGTGTGAGTCCTTGCGTATATTTAAGGACAGTATATACCTTTTATTGCATAAAATCAAATAATTTGTGAATAAAATATTTTTTTGCGCAAAAAAAGCGATTAAAATTTGACAACGGCGCAAAAGAGTAATATAATAGGAAAAAAGCGGTAATCGGAGGACATTATGGCTGAAAATCTGAACAATGCTAAGATATATCACGAAAGCGACTGCGACTTGAATCTTTTGAAGAAAAAGACGGTCGCCATCATCGGCTACGGCTCGCAGGGGCATGCACATGCGCTCAATCTGCGCGACAGCGGCGTCAAGGTCGTTATCGGACTCAATAAGGGCGGCAGAACGTGGCCCATCGCGGAAAAAGCGGGTTTTGAAGTGCTCACCGTTGCGGAAGCTGCTAAAAAAGCGGATATCGTAATGATGCTCACGCCCGACGAAAAGATGGCGGATATCTATAAAGAATCCATCGAACCCAACCTGACGGAAGGCAAATACCTCGCGTTTGCGCACGGGTTCAATATTCACTTTAAACAAATCGTTCCCGCAAAGACGGTGAACGTATTCATGATCGCGCCCAAAGGCCCCGGTCATACCGTCAGGAGCGAGTATGTGGAAGGCCACGGCGTTCCCGATCTGGTGGCGGTGTATCAGGACTACAGCGGCAACACGCTGGACATCGCTTTGGCGTACGCGCTGGGCATCGGCGGCGCGAGAGCGGGCGTTTTGGAAACCACCTTCAAGTGCGAAACGGAAACCGACCTCTTCGGCGAGCAGGCGGTTCTTTGCGGCGGCGTGACCGCTTTGATGAAAGCGGGCTTTGAAACGCTGGTGGAGGCGGGCTACGACCCCAGAAACGCGTATTTCGAATGTATCCACGAAATGAAGCTGATCGTCGATCTGATCTACAGCGGCGGTTTCTCCAAGATGAGATATTCCATTTCCGACACGGCGGAATTCGGCGATTACGAAACGGGCAAACGCCTCATCACCGAGGAAACCAAAAAGGAAATGAAAAAAGTTCTGCGCGAAATTCAGGACGGCACGTTCGCGACCAAATGGATTTCGGAAAACAAGAGCGGCGGCAGAGCGCATTTCAACGCCTGCAGGGAAATGGAAGCGTCGCATCAGCTGGAAAAGGTCGGCGAAGAGCTGAGAAAGCTTTACAGCTGGAACAACGAAGATAAATATAGCGAAACGAAATAACTTTCGGTTTTAATCCGCCGCGCGAATTTCGCGCGGCGGATTTTTTTGCGCTGTTTTAAAAAAACGGTTTGCTTGAGCAAAAACATTAGCGGCGGCGGAAAATTTTTCCGCCGCCGCAATCGTTTGACAAATTTCAAAAAAGGATATACAATATATGCACCTGAATCGGAAGGTGCGCCTGACGGTAAAGGGCTGAATGAACCGCAATTTTTGCGGAGTTTTGCTCTGCCTTTTTTCCCGACGCTCGCCGTGCGGGAAATTTTTATTACAAGGGAGCTTTTTTATGAAAAAATTCTTATCGGTATTGCTCGCGGCAACCCTGCTTTTTGCCTTTGCCGCCTGCGGGGAACGCGGAAATAACGGAAAGGTAACGATTCGTTATTATGCGGACGCTTCCGCCATGTTGCCTGCGATGAAGACGGGACAGCTCGCAACGGGGCTTCTGCCCGAACCTGCCGCGACCAAAATCACGAAAATGAACGGCGCCGTTTCCATGAAGATAGACGTGCAGGAAGTTTACGGCGGCGATTATCCGCAGGCGGTGCTCGTGGTGAAAAAGGAAGTGGCTCAAAAAGATTCCGCGTTTTTAAAAGCTTTGATGAAGTCGATTGAGGAAAACAGCGCGTGGATTGTCGAAAACGACGAAAACGCCGCGTCGGCGGTGGACGCCATCAACTCCGCGCTGGCGGAGGGTGTGACGCCGTCGCTCGATAAGACGGCAATCGACAAGACAGTCGTGGAAAACTGCAACATTTATTTGCAAAAATCGGCAGAAGCGAAGACGTCGGTCAACGAATACCTCGCCGCGATGAAAGGGGTGGAAGATTCTTCGGCAAACGCTGTTTCCGATGCGTTTTTCTATGAATTATCTTCCGTCGAAACGGAAAATACGACGGCGGAATACGCTGTTTATATGCCCGACGGCGCGCCCGCGCTCGCAATGGCGAAACTCATTAAAGATAACGCGCAATTCGAAAGAACGGTGCAATATACCGTGGTTTCTTCCGCAAATATCGGTCCGTCGGTCGTGCAGGGGAAAGCGGATGTCGCCGTTTTGCCCGTTACGGCGGCTTCAAAAACCGTCGGAAGCGGGGAAAAATACGTAATGCTCGGCGTGGTCACGCATGGCAACATTTACGTGATGAGCAGTGAATCGATTTCTTCGCTCGACGACCTGAAGGGAAAGACCATCGGCGTAATCGGGCAAGGACAGGTTCCCGACTTGACGTTTAGATATCTTTTGGAAAAAAACGATATTTCTTACGAAATCGCGGAATAAGTCATGAAAAACAAAGCGAATAAAATCCTGAATATAGCGGTGCCGCTCGTCACGCTCGCGTGTATTTTTGCGCTGTGGGCTGTGGCGGCGGCAATCACGGACGAGGAAATCATACTTCCCCGCCCGTCTTCCGCGTTGAAGGAATTTTTTGCGCTCTTTGCCGACGGAAAGTTTTACAAGGCGTATTTCACAACCCTTTTAAGAAGTCTTATCGCCTTTTTGATTTCCTTTGCGCTGGCGTATGCCTCGGCGGCGGGGGCGAGGAAAAGCCGAAACGCCGCGCGGGTCATAGGCACTTTACTGCCACTCGTGCGCGCGCTCCCTACGGTCGCCGTGGTGTTGCTGCTGACGCTCTGGACGAGCAGCCGAACGGCGGCTGTCGTCGTCACGATGCTGGTCGTTTTGCCCACCCTTTACACGAACGCCGAAAGCGCGCTTTCGGCGGCGGATAAAGAGACGGCGGAAATGTGCCGCGTCTATAATATTGACAAAAAGACGCGCTTTTTCAGAATTTACCTGCCGCAGATTCTGCCGCCGACCGTCGTGGCTGCGGGGGCGGGGTTTTCGCTTAATTTAAAGCTCATGGTTGCCGCGGAGGTCATCGCCGCCACATCCGAAGGCATGGGCACGCTTTTGAACCTCGATAAAATTTATTTCGAGGCTGCGCACATGCTCGCGCTGGTGCTGGTCATCGTATTGACTGGAATTGCGGTGGAAAGCGCGGCGAAGGGCATTTCGAAGGCAATGGTGAAGAAGTATGCTTGAAATCAAAAACCTCAAAAAATATTACGGCGATCTGCGCGTGTACGAGGATTTTTCCCTTTGCATCGCCGACGGGGAAACGCTCGCCGTGCTGGGGGCGAGCGGCGCGGGCAAGACGACGCTTTTGAATATCGTCGCGGGCATTTTGCCTTACGACGGGGGAGAACTGATCGGCGTGCCCGAAAAGGTGAGTTATATTTTTCAAACCGACAGGCTGATAAAGCACATGACTGTCCTTGAAAATCTCACCCTCGTTTCGGGCGAAGAGCGGGCGAAAGAATACCTTGCGTGGGCGGGGCTTGCCGATTTTGCGGGGGAATATCCGTCGCGCCTTTCTGCGGGAATGAGCCGCAGGGTGGCGATTTTGCGGGCTTTTTTATACGACGCCCCCCTCGTTTTGATGGACGAGCCTTTCCGCAACCTCGATTTGACGCTCAAATACGAGCTGATGGAATTTTATAAATCCCTTTCGGTAAATAAGACCGCGCTGTTTGTCACGCACGACGTCACCGAGGCGGCGTATCTGGCGGACAGAGTCATCGTGCTGGAAAAGGGGCAAATCGTTTCGGACATCGCCGTTAAGGACCGTGCGGCGACGGAGGAAACGCTCAAAAATTATTTTTTCTCGAAAATGAAAAAGCCGCAGTGATGCGGCTTTTTTCAATGCGCGGGGTGCGCGTCGGCAGTCTGCGATAAATCATGCCCGTCGGAAAGCGCGCGACCGTTGTTGCAGAAAAAGAACAGTTTTACCGCGCCGTAAAACAGGGCGCAGAGCGTCGCGTAATAGGCGACGGCGGCGGACAGATTCGCCGAGGGCGAGGAAAATACGAACAGGAACTGCGGCTTGATGACGTAGTAAATAAAGGTGATGCCGCGCTGTTCGACGTCGTAAAACAAGAGCGCCCAGCAAAGTATCGCGAGCATGGCGAGCCAGATTTTTACGCTTTCCTTTTTTGGAAAGACGCAGCGAGTAAAGAGCGCCGTCCCCGTAAAAAACAAATAACCGTGGCTGATAATGCCGATAATGAGCTCTTTCAGACTCACGCCGCCGCTGACGGTAAATCCTGCCGCGGCGTAGAATAGAAAAAATCCGAGTCCCGATGCAATGCCGAGGAACGCCGCGGGCGTGTAGGCGCGGCGGATACGGAAGGCGACGATGACGGGCACGATAAAATAGGAAACTGCGGAAATTTCCACCGGCACGGTCAAATCGCCACGCGCGTTTTTCACGATGTAAAACGCCGCTTTGTAAATGGCGAGCAAAAAACTTGCGGCGCGCAGAAAGGGCAGTACGTTTTTTTGTTTGGTAAAATGCGCGGCTACGATGAGCGATATAAAGCTCAGCGCGGGCGCGAGATTGTATAAAAGCAGTCGTGTAATCATAAGTTTATCTCCGTTAAATAAAATTTACTACTATACAATATATAATAGTTTGCTTTGAAAAAAACCGCTGTTTGCGGAAAGGGAATGCGTTTTCCGCTTTGCAAAGCGGTCTGTGCGGGAAAGTTAATTGTCTGCGGCTGCGCGGCAAGCACCGCCGCAGAGGGGAAAAGTTTGCGTTTGCCGCCGAAAGCGCGCCGCCGCAGGGCGGATTCTTTCGGCGTGTGCGCGTCTTCGGAAAACGCGCTTAAGCGTTTCAAAGAATGCGGGCGCGATTTGACGAATCGGTCGCTAAAAAATCATACGAACCAGTTCCATACGTGCCAGAATTCGAAATCGCCCGCGAGTTTTGCGGAAACGAGGTACACCGCCGCGGCGAACACCACCAGCAAGACGAGCGCGACGACGGATAGGATTTTCGCTCTGAAACGCACTTTTTTATCGATGGCGGGGCTGATGGAAAGGGAGGGGCGTTTGGTGCCGTTCCAGCGGTTGCCGCAATAACGGAAAAAGGCTTTGCGCCATTGCGCGTTGTATAAAAACAGCGACACTGCGCCCAACGCGGAAAGGAGCGCCGCGGCGAATGCCGTTATCGCAAACAGCAGGGCGGAAATATAGGGCATCGTCAAAGCGGAAAGGGAGGGGGAAAAGGCTTTTTGTCGAAAAAGCGCGCGCGGGAACTTTTTAGGCAGAAATTTAAAATTTTATTTATAAAAACATTGTAAAATCGGGCGATGTTTGGTATAATTTATGATGTATAATTTTAAGGAAAAAGCGGCTTGCGCAAAAGGCGCGGAATCGGTGAGGAAAGTGCCGCGTAAAAAAGGACTTTATGGACGAAATGCAAAAAAATAATAAAGGAGAAAAAAAGGAAAACACCGTTTTCACAAAGGAGTTGGCGGGAATGGTGCTGGTGCTCTTCGCCACGCTCATGCTCGTGTGCCTGATCACGCGGGACGTGGTGTTTTCCACGCCGGGACGCTATGTGAACGCGTTCTTGTTCGGCGTTTTCGGATATACGGCGTTTCTCGCCGTCGCGGGAATGTTTCTCGGCGGCGTGCGCCTCGTTACGGGCAAAAAGTTGTTTTCAGTGGGGAAGCGTTTCGCGCTTTGCAGTCTCACGCTTTGCCTTGTTATCTTGCTTTTGAATGCCATATCGCTCAGGGCTTTTTCCGGCGAAAGTTACGGAAAGTATCTTGCCGCCGCGTATAATACGGGGGACAAGGGGTTTTCCTCCGCTTCTTTCGGCGGGGCGCTTTTCGCTATCGTCGATTATCCTTTCGCGGGGCTTTTGGGCAATGCGGGCGCTTATGCCGTAATGGGCATTTTGATTTTGCTTTCGGGATATTTTACGGTAAAGGCGTTTCTTTCGCCTGCCGCTAAAACGGGTGCAAAACGGAAATCGCGCGTGAGCGCGCCTGCGGCGCAGGTGCAGGACTTCGGTTTGGAACTCAAGGATTATCCCGTTGAAAACGCCGTGCCGGAAGAGGCGCCGTCCAGCCGTCTTTTCCTGCGCGAAGACGATTTCGAGCTCAAGACCAAACGGGAAAAGAGCGCGGCGGAGCGGAACAACGAAAGTTTCAAGATCCTTTATCCCGACCGAGCGAAACAGCAATCGGGCGCGCTGGCGTATTCCGTAAACACAGCCGAAACGCCTTCGCCCGAAGACGATATGCAAAAAAAGCTGGAGTATATCAAGACGCCGCGCACCATCGACCTTTCCACCTATAATTTCGATCCTTTGGGCAAAGGGCAAGGCGTGCGCGAGGAAACAACGGGCGAAAGCAATTATACCCGTGTTTCCGAGCCCGTGAAGCCGACGGTAAAGGAAGAAAACACCCTGCCGCCGATGTTCGAGCACGACGACGTGGAATATTCGCGCGACGACGCGGGCAAGCGTACGGAAGAATACAGTCGTTATTCCGAAATTGAAGAGGAAGAAGATGCCGTGATCGCGCCGCCGCGCAGAGAAGTGCGCCGCGAAACGGAACAGCGCGACGTTTCCCGCACGTTCCGCGCCCAATCCGATTACGGCGCGCAGGCGGAAACGCCAGCACCTTCGCGCATTGAAAGGGAAATGCCCTTCACCTCACCTTCGCGGGAGACGCGTTCGGAGGAGCGGAGCGTTACAAACGAGATAAACAACGTTTCCGAAATCTCTTCGTCGCAGCCGGCGGCGGAAACGCGGGAAGAACCGTCGTTTTCGCGGGAACGCTCCCGCAATCTGTTCGGGGAAGAGAAAACGGAAGAGCCTGCGGAAAGCAACGTTTCTTCTTTTGCGCGCCGCAGGGAGATTGCGGCAGAAACGCCTGCAGAACCCGTGCGCGAACAGCCGCAGGAAAAGAAAGCGGCGGAGGAATTCCGCCCGCCCGTCAACGTCAAATACAATCCGCCTCCGCTCGACCTTTTCAAAGTTTATCGGCAGGATCCCAACGCGCCGCATGAGGACTACGAGGAGCGCAGCCGTATCATCGAGCGCACGCTTTCGGAATTCGGTATCGACGCGCAGGTCGTCAATTATATCCACGGACCTACCGTCACCCGCTACGAACTCTCTCTGCCCGCTGGCGTATCCGTTAAGAAAGTGCCCAACCATGCCGACGATATCGCCATGCGTTTGGAATCGGAAAACGGCGTGAGAATAGAGGCTCCGATACCGGGGAAGAACCTCGTCGGCATCGAGGTGCCGAACAGGGTCAAGACCACGGTCGGGCTCCGCGATATTCTGGAATCGGAAAACTTCAAAAAGAACAAGCCCGGCGCATTGACTTTTGCGCTCGGTAAGAACCTCGTCGGCGAGGCGGTCACCGACAACTTGGCAAAGGGGCCGCACTATCTCGTCGCGGGCGCTACGGGTATGGGTAAGAGCGTGTGCCTCAACTCCATGATCATTTCGCTCATCACGAAATATTCGCCCGAAGAACTGCGTCTCATTTTAGTCGACCCGAAACAGGTGGAATTCACCATTTATAATCACCTGCCGCATCTGATGATTGATGAGATCATCACCAACGCGCAGAAAGCCATCGCCACGCTGCAATGGGCGGTGGAGGAAATGGAAAACCGTTATTCCCGTTTCCGCGAAAGCGAAGTGCGCGATATCGACGAATATAACGAAAACATCGCCGTGGGCGATGTTCCCAAAATACCGAAACTCGTCATCATCGTCGACGAAGTTTCCGATTTGATGCAATACAATAAGCGCGATCTGGAAGCGAAAATCCTTTCGCTGTCGCAAAAGGCAAGGGCGGCGGGTATTCACCTCGTTTTGGCTACGCAGCGTCCTTCGGTGGACGTCATCACGGGCGTCATCAAGACCAACCTGCCCAGCCGTATCGCTTTCCGCGTGTCCAACGCGGTGGACTCCGGCACGATTTTGAGCGAGGGCGGCGCGGAAAAACTGCTCGGCAACGGCGATATGCTCTATAAAAACGCGCAGATGCCCAAATGCGAGCGTATCCAAGGCTCGTTCATCTCCATGCCCGAAGTCAAGAGCGTGGTCAATTATATCAAGGAAAATAACGAATCGTACTTCAACGAACAGGCTGCTGCCGCCATCGAAAAGGCGATCAGTCCGCAGACGGAAGAACCCGAAGAGGAGGACGGCGGCAACAACGAGCGTTCCCTCAACGAAGATAAGCTCTTCGTCGACGCGCTCCGCCTCGTCATCAATTCGGGCAGCGCCTCCATTTCCATGCTGCAGCGCCGCTTTTCCGTGGGGTATTCAAAAGCGGGCGCGCTGGTGGATAAGATGGACAGAATGGGGTATATTTCCCCGTTCGACGGAAGCCGCGCGCGGCAGGTGCTCATCACGAAAGAAGAGTTTGAAGAAAAGTACGGACAGCTGTAAGTTATGGAAAGAAAAAAAGTCGGCGTGATATCCCTCGGTTGCGATAAAAACCGCGTGGATACCGAAAAAATGCTCTATCGTTTGCAGGAAAAATATGCCCTCACGAACGACCCCGAGGACGCGGAGATCATCGTCGTCAACACCTGCGCGTTTCTCGAATCGGCGCGCAAGGAAGCGATAGACGAGATATTGTCCTGCGCGGCGCTCAAAGAGGCGGGCAAGCTGGAAAAGCTCGTCGTTACGGGCTGTCTGCCGCAAAAGTTCGTTTCCGAGCTTTACGACGCGCTCCCCGAAGTGGACGTGTTCGCGGGTATTTCCGATTACGACAAGCTGATAAAGGCAATCGAGTCAAGCTATGCGGAAGGTCGGCAGAACGTCGTCGGCCAGCCGTCGGCGGAACCCGACGTGCCCCGCGTGCTCACCACCGACGGCTACGCGTATCTTAAGATCGCGGACGGCTGTTCCAACTTCTGTACCTACTGCCTAATCCCCAAAATCCGCGGCGCTTACCGTTCGGTGAAAGAGGAGCGGCTTATCAAGGAAGCGGAGCGGCTCGGCAAGCTGGACGAGCTTATTTTAGTTGCGCAGGACGTCACCAAATACGGCAGCGATCTCAGCGGCGGCGAGAATCTCGTTAGGCTGATAAGAAAGCTCTCCGCGTTGGAGAACGTGGGGCATATACGGCTTTTGTATTGCTATCCCGAAAGCGTGACGGAAGAGCTCATCGATGAAATTGCAAACAACGATAAAGTGCTTAAATACATAGACATTCCCCTGCAGCATGCCGACGACGCCGTGCTCAAAAGCATGAACCGCAAGGGAACGTATAAAAGCTATCTCGCCTTGATAAACAAGCTGAAAGCGCGGGTGAAGGGCATCGCGATACGCAGCACTTTCATCACGGGATTCCCCGGCGAAAGCGAGGAAGCGTTCGCAACGCTTCTGCGTTTTTTGGAGGAGGCGGAACTCTTCAACGCGGGATTTTTCAAATATTCCAAAGAAGAGGGCACGGCTGCGGCGAAGATGAAAAATCAACTGCCGGAACGCGTCAAGAACGCGCGGCTGAAAAAGCTGTATTCCGCGCAGAAGAAAATCGTCGCAAAGACCTTAAAATCGCTTGTCGGGCAGGAAGAAGAGGTGTTCGCGGAAAGTTTCGACGGCGTCTGTTTTGCGGGCAGAGCGTATTTCAACGCTCCCGACATCGACGGAAAAGTGTTTTTTACGGGCGCGCGCGACGTAAAAATCGGAGAAAGGGTGCGCGTGCGGTTTACGGATTATAAAGATTACGATCTTTTCGGAGAAATCAAATAAAGGGGTTGACTTATGCAGGAATACGAATACAAAGTTGCAGTTTACAAAAAGCTCAAGAATGTGGAACACGAAATGAATAAAATGGCGGAGGACGGCTGGCGCGTTCATAAAATCAAGACGATGGACAAGGGCTTGCCGCTCGTCGTCGTATACGAAAGAAAATATAATGCCGAGGCTTAAAGAAAAATGAATTTACCCAACAAACTTTCCGTACTGCGTATTTTGATGATACCTGTTTTTGCGGTGCTCTTTTACGTGGAATTTCCCTATCATTTCACCGTGTCTGCGGCGGTTTTCGCGTTGGCGGCGTCCACCGATTTTATCGACGGGTACATCGCGCGCAAATACAATATGGTTACGAATCTCGGGAAATTTCTCGACCCCATCGCCGATAAGGTTTTGGTGTCCACGGCGTTCGTGCTGATGCTGACCGTGCCTGAAATCCTTTCGCCGCTGTGGGGGATCGCCGTCGCCGTCATTTTGGCGCGCGAGCTCATCGTCAGCGGGTTCCGCACCGTCGCCGCGTCGCGCAATCTCGTGCTTGCGGCGGATAAAGTCGGCAAAATAAAAACGGTCTTTCAGGACTTTTCCATCGTCGTTTTGCTCGTCGGGGGAGATTTTGTCTCCGTTTCCGCCGTCAACATCGTCGGGCTGGTGCTTTTGGGTATCGCCGCGCTGCTCACGGTGATTTCCGGCGTCAACTATATCGTGAAAAACCGTCAGGTCCTTAAGGAAGAGAAAAAAGCTCAATGAAAACGGCGCTCATCAGTTTCAGGGACACCGACCGCGAATACGAACGCAAGGCGGAAGAAAGTCTCGTGTGGGCTTTCAACGCGGGCGGGATACGCGTGGACGATATTTCCGTGCTTTCTGTTAAAGACGACTTGGGGTTTAAACGCCGCTTCGAGGAGCTCGAACAGGCGGCTTATACCAACGTCATCGTTCTTTGTTCGGACGAAGTGACCTTCGACATCAAGGGTTTTTTGGCAAAAAAGCTCGGCGTCAATCTGGAAGAAAACACCAACGCGCGGAAGTTTATCCGCGAATATAACGAAAGGACGGGCAACACGGGCGGCATGGAATATGCGCTCTTGCCCGAAGGCAGTATCGTCATTCCGAATTTCAACGGCGTGTTCCAGGGATTTTTAGCGGAGGGCGATTATACCGTTACCCTTTTGCCCAACCGTCCCGAGGCATTCGGCGCGATGTGCAGCACGTACATCTTGCCGTATTTCGAGAAAAAATATAAAATACGTTACGACAAACTCACGCTCAAGCTCTTCGGCGCGCGGGAGGAAGAGTTGGAAGAAGTGCTCAAAAAAGCGGGCAAGCTTTCCAAAAACAAGCTAAAATTCAACGTGGAACGCAACCATTCCGATATCCGCCTCAACGCAGTGTACGACAACAATACCCCGAAGATGCTCGCCGACGACGCGATACGTTTTATCGTTTCGTCGCTCAAGGAAAAGATATATGCGGAAGAGGACGTCAGCCTGCAAAAGTGCCTGTTCGACCTGCTGAATCTGCACCGCAAGAAGATCGCCTTTGCGGAAAGCTTTACCGCGGGGCGGGTGGCGTCCGCGCTGATTTCCGTTCCCGGGGCGAGCGCTGTGGTCAACGAAGGCGTCGTCGCTTACAGCAACCACGCGAAACAGACGCGGCTTTTCGTCAGCGAGGAAACGCTGGCAAAATACGGCGCGGTCAGCACGCAGACCGCTTACGAAATGGCGGCGGGGCTCTTGCGCGATCCCGAAACGGACGTCGTCGTGGCGACTACGGGGCTTGCGGGGCCGAAGTCCGACGACGGAAAGAAACCCGTGGGACTTTGCTTTATCGCCGTGGGCGACAGGAACGGCATTCACATTCACAAACTGAACTTCGGCGGCGACCGCGAAGAAATCACGGAAACCGCTAAAAATACCGCGCTCTTTTTTGCTGTAGAGCATTTGAGGGACGGAGAAGCTTAAATTTTAACGCAGCAACCGACAAAAGGAGAAGTCATGGAAGAAAAGAAAAAGACGGACGAAGGCAAGGCGAAAGCGCTGGAAAGCGTCCTCGTGCAAATCGAAAAACAATACGGTAAAGGCGCTATCATGCGCCTGGGCGACAGCGCGGGCGATACAACGATAGAGGTCATTCCCTCGGGCTGTCTGGCGCTGGACATCGCGCTGGGCATCGGCGGCATGCCGCGCGGCAGGATCATAGAAGTTTACGGCCCCGAATCCTCGGGTAAAACCACCGTCGCCCTGCACGCCATCGCGCAGGCGCAAAAGCTCGGCGGAATCGCGGCGTTCATCGATGCGGAACACGCGCTCGACCCCGTCTATGCGAAAAATCTCGGCGTCAATCTCGACGAATTATACGTTTCGCAGCCCGATACGGGTGAACAGGCGCTCGATATCACCGATTCGTTGATAAGGAGCGGCGCGGTGGATATCATCGTCGTCGACTCCGTCGCGGCGCTCACGCCGAAAGCGGAAATCGAGGGGGAAATGGGCGAATCGCACGTCGGTTTGCAGGCGCGGCTGATGTCGCAGGCGCTCCGCAAACTCGCGGGTATCACGAACAAAAGCAAGACCTGCGTCATCTTCATCAACCAGCTCAGGGAAAAGGTCGGCGTCATGTTCGGCAATCCCGAGACCACGCCGGGCGGCAAGGCGCTAAAATTCTACGCCAGTGTGCGTATCGACGTCAGAAAGGCGGACGCGCTCAAGGATACCGAAGGACAGTTCGGCAACCATACCAAGGCGAAAGTCGTCAAAAACAAGCTCGCGCCTCCGTTCAAAACGGCGGAATTCGATATCATTTACGGCGAGGGCGTCAGCAGGGAAGGCTGCTTGATCGATCTCGGCGTGAATTACGGCATTTTGGAAAAGAGCGGCGCATGGTTTTCCTATAACGGCGAAAAGATCGGTCAGGGCAGAGACAAGACCCGCGATTACCTTAAGACGAACGCCGCAGTTGCCGACGAAATCGAAGGAAAAATCCGCGAAGCCGCAAATTTGAAGAAATAAAATATTCGATTGACAAACGGCGGCAAATATTATAAAATAAAAAATAGGTTAAAAATAAAATACCGAATAACAGGAGGCTTAAAAGATGAAAGAAACATTCGCAAGCTCCCTGTTCTTGATGTCGACCGGCGCATGGATCGGAATATTGATCGGCGCGGTAATTGCAGTGGGCGTCGGGTTGTTTTTCGCGGGATTGTTTTTCCAGAAAAAGAAGACCGACAAGCGTTTGGGGGAAATCGACACCGTCGTCAGAAAGATGCTTGACGATGCGCGCGTCGAAAGTAAATCCATAAAAAAAGAAGCAATTTTAGAAGCGAAAGAACAGGAGCTCAAGCTTCGCAACGAGTTCGAGCGCGAATCGAAAGAAAAGCGCGCCGAACTTCAGAAAATGGAAAACCGCCTTGTTCAGAAAGAGGAAATCCTGGACAAGAAGGAAGACAATTTACTGAAACGGAACGAAGAAATCAACAAGCAGCAGCAGAATCTGAAAAACAAGGAAGCGGAAGTCGAAAAGAAGTTGCAGGACATCAGCGGTCAGCACGAACAGATGCTTTTGCAGTTTGAAAAGATTTCGCAGATGTCGCGTGACGAAGCCAAAGCGGAACTCGTCGCCGCGATGGAAGATGAGGCGAAAAAGGACGCCGCGGGACTTGTAAGGCAAATCGAAAGCGACGCGAAAGAGGAGGCCGACAAAAAGGCTAAGGAAATCATTTCGCTCGCCATTCAGAAATGCAGTACCGAGCAGGCAACGGAAATCACCGTTTCCGTCGTTCCCCTGCCCAACGACGACATGAAGGCGCGCATCATCGGCAGAGAGGGGCGCAATATCCGTACGCTGGAAAACGCCACGGGTATCGAGCTTATCATCGACGATACGCCGGAAGTCGTTATCCTTTCCGGTTTCGACCCCGTGAGGAGGGAAGTCGCCCGTATCGCGCTGGAAAAACTCATCGGCGACGGACGTATTCACCCCGCTCGGATTGAGGAGACGGTGGAGAAAGTCAAGAAAGAACTTGACGCGGAAATTAAACAATACGGCGAAAACGCCATGTTCGAATGCGGTCTTTTCGGACTGCACCCCGAAATCATCAAATTGCTCGGCAGATTGAAATTCAGAACGAGTTACGGTCAGAACGTGCTGAAACACTCTTTGGAAGTGGCGCACCTTGCGGGCACGATGGCGGCGGAACTCGGTGTGGACGTAAATATGGCAAAGCGCGCGGGGTTGTTGCACGATTTAGGCAAAGCGGTGGACTTTGAAGTCGAAGGCACGCACATGCAGATCGGCGCGGACCTTGCGAAAAAATACAGGGAAAACCACGTTGTGGTCAACGCGATCTTGTCGCACCACGGCGACGTGGAACCCAAAACCATCGAGGCGGTTCTGGTCGCCGCGGCGGACGCGATTTCCGGCGCGCGCCCCGGCGCAAGACGGGAAACCACCACGAACTACGTCAAGAGATTGCAAAAGCTCGAAGAGCTTGCGGGCGATTTCAAGGGCGTGGACAAATGCTACGCTATTCAGGCGGGCAGGGAAATCCGCGTGATGGTCAAGCCCGAACAGGTGGACGATTCGCAAACGCTGTTCCTTGCGAAGGAAATCGCAAAGAAAATCGAAAGCGAACTCGAATATCCGGGGCAAATCAAAGTCAACGTCATCAGGGAATGGCGTGCGACGGAATACGCGAAATAACCTTGCGGCGCACCTCGGCGCGCAAGGGAAAAAAGTGCAAACAAAACGGGAGAGCAATATTGAAGTGAACCCCAAAGTTTAGACAAAATTTAATTAAATTATGTGTGAATGAGTTCGGTACTGTACCGGGCTCATTCCTTTTAGT
>CASETU010000171.1 GCA_949290895.1 uncultured Bacillota bacterium | reverse complement strand
GGTGCGCGAGGGGGGTATCGTCGGTAGCGGCGGATCGGGCTTCCCCACCGCCGTCAAACTGCCGCCGAAAAAACCCCTCGACACCCTTATCGTGAACGGCGCGGAATGCGAGCCCTATCTCAACTGCGACTATCGGCTGATGGTAGAGCACACCGACGAAATCGTAAAAGGCATCAACTATCTCGCCGCCGCACTCAACGTCAAGAACGTCGTCGTCGGCATCGAGAAGAATAAGCCCGAAGCCATCGAGCTCTTTTCCGAACGCGGTCTGAATGTAGTCGCGCTGCAAAAGCAATACCCGATGGGCAGCGAAAAACAGCTCATTTACTGCTGTACGGGCAGAAAAGTGCCGACGGGCAAAATGCCCTTCGACGTGGGCGTGTGCGTACAGAACATCAAAACGCTGTTCGCCTCCTATGAGGCGGTGGAACTCAACAAGCCGCTGACGGAAATCGTGATGACGGTGAGCGGCGACGGTATAGGCGAGGCGAAGAATTTAAAAGTCGCCATCGGCACTCCCTTTACCGACATTGCGGCGTATTGCGGCGGCGAAAAGGAAAACGTAGTCAAATACATCGCGGGCGGTCCGATGATGGGCAAAAACCTCGTCGATTTAAATCAGTTCGTGCGCAAGACCGATTCGGGACTTTTGTTCTTGACGGACAAGGAAGCCAACCTGGAAGAGCCGAGCAACTGCATCAACTGCGGCGCGTGCGCGAAAAACTGCCCCATGCGCTTAATGCCGATGTACATAGAACTTTACACCCTTGCGGGCGATTACGAAAAAGCGAAAAAGTACGGCGCGATGAACTGCATCGAATGCGGCACCTGCGCTTACAACTGCCCCGCGCGGCGTCCGCTGGTGCAGAGCATTGCATTCTGCAAAGCAAAACTCAAAGAGAAGAAATAGGAGCCGAGTTATGGAAGATCAACTGAAATTTTACTCAAACTCCCCGCACGTCAAGGGCAGACGTACGACGCGGGAAATCATGCTCAACGTCTGTATCGCACTCCTGCCCGCCTGCATAATGGGCTGTGTGTTCTTCGGTTGGCGCGCGCTGATGATCATTGCGCTTTCCGCGTTCAGCGCTTGCGCGGCGGAAATCGTTTACCGCCTCATCATGAAACAGCCTTTTCGCAGAATTTTGAAAGAATTCGACTTTTCCTCGCTGGTAACGGGATTGCTTTTGGCGATGTGCCTCGGTTCTCACGTGCCCTGGTACGTTCCCGTACTTTCCGCCGTTTTCGCAGTGGTAGTCGTAAAAATGCTTTTCGGCGGCACGGGCAAAAACCTGGTGAATCCCGCAATCACGGGCAGGGTCTTTGCTTTCCTGTCCTTCGGCTCGCTCATGACGAGCGGCTGGCTCATTCCCAACTATGCGTCGTCTTCCGTCGTTTCCGGCGCGACTTCTTTAACCGCCTTGTTGGAAGACGGCACAATGCCCGACCTTTTGAGTCTGTTTTTGGGCAACGTGCAGGGCTGTATCGGCGAAACGTGCAAGATAGCCCTCCTCGTCGGCGGGATTTATCTGGTGATACGCGGCATAATCGATTTTAAATGGCCGCTCATCTACATAGCGGTGACGGGACTCATGACCGTAGTCCTCAATAAATTCGATTTCAATTACTTCCTCCCCTCTGTTTTAGGCGGCGGTCTGATTTTAGGCGCGATATTCATGGCGACCGATTACACCACCACCCCGAACACGACGTGGGGCAACGTAATTTACTTCGTATTGCTCGGCGCGGTAACGGCAGTGCTCAGGCAGGCGACGAAAATCGAAGTCGTTTCCTTTGCGATCCTATTGATGAACCTCTTCGTCCCGCTGATCGACAAATTCGTCGTCAACCGCCCGTTCGGGTTCAAGCGCGAGAAAAAAGTCAAGGAGGCGAAATAACGTGAAAAAGAATTTCTTCAAAACGGAAGCCTTCAGGTGCATCGTAGTGCTCTTCGTCATCACGGTGGTGATGTGCACGATCCTTGCGATATTGAACGACGTGCTGTACGTCTCTTCGGAAGAGCGTTTGAACCGCGCCGTGAAAAAGGTTTACGGTAAAAGCGTGACCGCTCAGGCGCAGGAAATCGACGAAAGCCGCGTGGCTACGGACTTCGGTTCTATCGACGAATATTACTCCTTTACCGATGAAGGCGTTTATTACGAGCTTTTCAAAAGCACAGGCATAAAAGGCTATAAGGACGGTTCCGTCACGCTGTGGGTGCTGGTAAAGTACAAAAACAACAAACCCGTTTCCTTAGCGAACGTTGCGGTGGACAGCTATGAAAAACAGACGCTGATGTCCTCTTTCACTTCTTCTTTCTTTAAAACATACACCTCGATAACGCCCGAGGAGCTGGAAAGCGGAAAACTGTTCAAAACGGGCAATTCAAAATACGACAACGCCATGTTGGACAATACCGACATCAAAAACGTCGTTTCGGGCGCGACGAAATCTTCCAACGCCATGAACAACGCCGTGAATACCGTCCTGCTTTATCTGTGGGGGGAGGCTGTGTGATATGAAAACAAACTTTAAGAAAATCGCCATGGACGGCGTAATCACTTCCAACCCGACGCTCAAACTCGTGCTCGGCACCTGCCCCACGCTGGCGCTCACTACGCTGGCGATGAACGGCATCGGCATGGGCGCGGCG
>CASETU010000170.1 GCA_949290895.1 uncultured Bacillota bacterium | reverse complement strand
GGAAGCGGTGAGATTCGAACTCACGAGCCCGTTAAGGCTACCTGATTTCGAGTCAGGCCCGTTATGACCACTTCGATACGCTTCCGTGCTCGGTTCATAACGCATATTATTATATATCATACCGAAAAAAAATGCAATCAAAATAAGGCAAAAAATTTCTTGACAGGCGAAAAAGTATGCTGTACAATAATCAAAAGAGAATTTGTGATTTTTCTTACGGTAACTGAAAATTTTCAACTTGCCGAAATCATAATAAGGAGGATTTTATGCATCCGGAGCCGATTTTGGAATTTACGCTCTTTAATCATACGTTCAGCGTAACGTTATACGGCATCTGCATTTCCGTAGGTCTTATCGCTTGCCTGATCGTCATGAAGCTTTATACCGACCACCGCAAGATGAAACAGGCGGTGCAGGATTTTATATTTTTTGTGGCGCTTTTGGCGATTGCGCTCGGTTTTGTGGGCGCGATGCTGTTTCAGTCCGTATATAATTATATCGAAAACGGCGTGTGGGAGTTCGGCGCGATTACCGCGATGGGCGGTTTTATCACGGGCGCGGCGGTTTTTATCGCGGCGTATTTCGGAATAGGACACTTTTATTTCGCAAGCGGAGAATTAAAAGACGCGCATAAAAAAGAATTTAACACCATTTTGCAGGTCGCGCCTATCTGTGTGACCATTGCGCACGCGTTCGGCAGGGTCGGTTGTTTGATGGCGGGGTGCTGCCACGGTGCCGAGGTGGACGGTCCCGGGCAGGGCGGCATATTCATGTCGGACGGGTATTATATTCCCACGCAGCTTTACGAGTCGATTTTTCTATTTATTCTTTTCGGGGTGCTCAGTTTGCTTTATTTCAAGCGCTTTAACATCATTCCGATCGTTTATCTGATTTCGTACGGGGTATGGCGTTTCATCATTGAATTTTTCAGAACGGACGACCGCGGTTCCGTGGGCTTGGGAATAACGCCTTCGCAATTTCAGTCGATCGTGTTCATTCTTGTGGGGGTCGCTTTGTTTCTTATATGGTATTTTAAGAAATTGCCGTTCCGCGAACCTTTAAAAGAAATTGCAGGCGAAAGCGAAACGGAAGAAAAGAAAGAAGGGGAAGATAAAACAGAATAATTCCGCGTAAATTTTATAAGATTGTTTAAAAACGGCAGGCGCCGCTCTTATGGAGCGGCGCCTGCCGTTTTTAAGTGAATATATAAGTTTTCAAACGCAAAAAACCGCCCGCGTCGCGGACGGTAAGAAACGCAAAAAAGGAAACGGAATAAAATTATTCCGCTTTGTCGGAAGCCGCTTTTTCCGCGGCGGCGACTCTGATGGAAAGTTTGGACTTTTTGTTGGAAGCGTTGTTTCTGTGGAGAACGCCTTTAGAAGCGGCAGAGTCAATCACTTTGAACGCTTCGGAAAGCTGCGCTTTCGCTTCCGCAACCTTGCCTTCCTTCAGTAAAGTATCTATTTTTTTGATTTCCGTTTTCACCGAAGAACGGATCATTTTGTTCTGTTTGCTTTTCTTTTCAATTACCGATACACGTTTTTTTGCGGATTTAATGTTGGGCATTTTTACCTACTCCTTTCATAGCTGTCATTTCTGAAACACAAGTATTTTATCATAATTTTCTTGTTTAGGCAAGCATATTGAAACATAATTTTCCAAATTATGCGTTTTTCGCGTGAAAAAACCTTAAAACACAATCGTTTTTCTCTGCGCATATATTAAAAATGATATGAAGCGGAAAAATAAATTGAAAATAGGGTTCATGGACAGCGGCGCGGGGGGATTGAGCGTGCTTTATGAAGTGCTGAAAACCTGCGATATCGAAAGCACCGTGTATTACGGGGATAACGCCAGGGCGCCTTACGGAAACCGCGGAAAACGCGACTTGCTTTATCTTGCCGAAGAGGGTGTGGATAAACTTCGTGCGGAAGGCGTGGACGCAATCGTATTTGCATGCGGAACGCTCAGTACCTGCGTTCTTTTCGAAATGAAAAGGATATATCCGGAAATCAGATTTTACGGAACTTTTCCGCCGTTGGAAAGTTATGCAATGAGCGGAGAAAATTATCTTGCCGTCACTACGCGCGCTACGGCGGAAGCGATGAAAAAAAGCTTTCATTGCGCCCGTATTTTTGCCGCGGAAAACTTGGCTTCGGATATCGAGAAAAATCTTTTTTCCCTTTCCGAAGTGCGTTTGGAAAATCACCTGAAAAATCTTTCGGCAGAGCCTGGAATCGTGATTTTAGGGTGTACGCATTTCAATTTGATAAAGAATACGTTCCGCGCGTATTTCCCGAATGCGAAAATCGTATCGGGGGCGGAGAATACCGCAAAAATGATCGCGTCGGATTGCCGTTACATATATAATAATGTTTTTCAGGGGGAAAACGAGCAAAAAAATCTCGAAACGCGCGAAAATTGTCAAAAATCGAATCTGTCTGACCACTTTTGCCTAAAAAAATACGGGGTGTTGACCACTTTTGCCTCGAAAATCGAAAATTATCTTAAAATTATGCCGAATAAGTCCCCAAACCTGTATTTTTGCGATAAAAAGGTAAAATTTATCGGTTCGGAATGGAAAACAAATCTTCTTGCATTCGCGAACATTTGTTCAAATTTAACAGAATAAGGGGATTTTGTGAAAATTTTTTTAAAGACGACGCCAAAAATTTGCAAAAAGTGGTTGACAGTGGTCAAAAATGGGTGTATGATATATGTGTCATAAAAGAAAAGGGAGTAGTAGCGATGTTCGACAGGGTTTACAACCATCAGCTCGATGCGAAAAACCGAATGAGAATACCCGCGAAACTTCGCGACGAACTGGGTGAGAAGTATACCATCACCTGCGGTGTCGGCGGATGCTTATCCGTCTTTTCTGAAACGCAAATGACGGAGCTTAAGGAAAAGCTCAGCAAAATTTCGATGTTCGACGCACAGGCGCAGAAGCCTTTGAGATTGTTGCTGGCATATTCCTGGGATGCGGAAGAGGACAAGCAGGGGAGAATTCTCATTCCCGAAAACCTCAGAAAGTACGCTAAGCTCGAAAAAGACGTGGTCATCATCAAGAATCTGAACTGTATCGAAATCTGGGGCAGCGATGTTTGGAACGAATACATCAGCGGCGTAGATTTCAGCGATCTTGCCGGCGCGCTCGATTCTCTCAAGTAAAATGGCGAACTTGCAACATTATCCCGTGATGCTTGAAGAATGTATGGACGGACTTAGTTTGAAGGAAAACGGCGTTTATTTCGACGGAACTTTAGGCGGTGCGGGACATTCTTATGAGATATTGCGCAGGGCGAAAAACAGCGTGCTGTATGCGACCGACTTAGATGAATACGGAATCGGTCGGGCAAAGGAAAAGCTGAAGGATTTCGACGGCAGATTCTTTATTTTTCACGATAATTTCAAAAACTTCCCTGTCATTGCGGAAAGGGAAAACTTAGGTGAGTTCGACGGCGTGTTGCTCGATTTGGGAATGTCGAGTTTTCAAATCGATGACAAGAGCCGCGGGTTTTCGTATCTGGCGGAAGAGGAACCGCTGGATATGAGAATGAACAACGAAGTGTCATTTACGGCGAAGGATATAGTCAACGGGTATTCCGAAAGGGAACTCGTGAGGATACTAAAGGATTACGGTGAGGAAAAATTCGCTTCGCAGATTGCGAAAAGCATCGTCTTAGCGAGGACGAAAAAAGAAATAACGACATGCGGGGAACTGAGTCGAATCGCGGAAAACGCGATACCGGCAAAGTTCAGGTACGAAAACGGACACCCTGCCAAGCGCACATTCCAAGCGGTGAGGATAGAAGTGAACGGCGAACTGGAAGGGTTGTACGAGGCGATCGTTTCGTTGACGAGGCTTTTGAAAAAAGGCGGCAGGATCGCGGTTATTTCTTTTCATTCTCTGGAGGATCGCATTGTCAAGCAGGCTTTCAGGGAGTTGGAGACAGACTGTATATGCGATAAAAGTTTGCCGGTATGCGTATGCGGGAAGAAAAAAGAGGCAACAGTCATTACAAAGCACCCGATCACGGCGAGCAGTGAGGAGCTTGCCGAAAACAGCAGGTCGAAAAGTGCAAAGTTGAGGATAGCTGAAAAGGTATAAGGAGTGTGTTATGGTTACGACGAGGAGAGAGGGCGCTGTCATAAGCGACATTACCAGAAGTGAGGCAAAGAGCAGACTCGGATTGCTTGAAAGAACGCAACCCGTCTCTTTTAACGAGGTTTCCGAACCCGAAGTGGCGGAGGAAACGCGCAACGCCAACATGAGCAAGAACTTCGATATGCTCCTGAATTATGAGAAATACATTGAAGAAGCTAAGCAGAAGGAACTTGAAGAACAGCGTATACGCGAGATGACTGCGGCGGCGCAGGAAACGGCGCGCACGCAGACTATAGAAAAAGAGAACGTGAACAGCGAAGACATCACGCCCACTTCGACGACCATGCAATTCGGCGTGGAGGACGTGGGAAATCTCTATTCCGACATGAAGGAAGAAGAGAAGGAAAACACGAAGTTCCGCATGAACGCGCGCGGCAAGTTATTGCTCGCGGTGTATACCATCGTCGTGGCGACGATCCTCGCGCTCATCATCATCAATACCAGCGTATTGTCGTCTTTGCGCAGCAATAATGCGGCGGCGGAATCCCGTTTGGAGACGCTTCGCAACAATTACACGCAAGTTACCGATAAATTAAACGAAGTTTCTTCGGACGAGCATGTAATAGATATCGCTACAGGCGAATATAATATGATAAAGTGATTTATCGTTAAAATCGCCGGGCAGAATCCGAAAGGCATTCGGGGAGTGTAATCGAAATAGGTAAAGAATTTTCTATAACTGTTTTACGAAAGAGGTTATTCGCAGTGATCTGCGCAATAGCCTT
>CASETU010000169.1 GCA_949290895.1 uncultured Bacillota bacterium | reverse complement strand
GTAACGGGCTGTATCCCGCCTACGGGATTGCCTCTTCCGCTGGTGTCCAGCGGAAATACCTCGATCATCATATTCCTTGCGGAATTCGGGGTGCTTTACAACATATCCAAAGAACAAAATTAACGTTTTCCGCCGTTTTGCCATATTATGTGTATATAAAGGCGGTAATTTATATGGCAAAATACATAATCAGAGGCGGTAAGAAATTAGAAGGTAAAATCGAGGCGGAATCGGCGAAAAATGCCGTTCTGCCTCTTTTGGCCGCGGCGTGTTTAACGGATGAAGAGGTTATCATAAAGAACTGTCCGCCTATACTCGACGTGGTAAGCATGGTCAATATTTTGAAAGAACTCGGTGTAAAAGTGCGTTACGAAGGGAAAAATCTCATCGTCGACGCGTCTTCGATGCACAGTTATTCCATACCGTATTCCCTTTCCAAAGAGCTGCGCTCGTCGGTCTTTATGCTGGGCGCGCTCATTTCGCGTTTTAAATCGGCGGAGGCGTCATATCCGGGCGGTTGCGATATCGGATTAAGGCCGATCGATCTGCACCTCGCGGGGCTAAAGCAAATGGGCGTGCGCGTGGGGGAATTCGGCGGAGAAATCGTCTGCAAGGCGGATAAATTGACGGGCGGCGATATTTATTTCGACTTTCCGAGTGTCGGCGCGACGGAAAACATCATGCTCGCGGCGGTGCTCGCCGAAGGGCGGACGGTCATTCACAACGCCGCAAAGGAACCTGAAGTGGAAGATTTACAGCAGTTTATCAATTCCATGGGGGGCAAGGTTTCGGGCGCGGGGAGCAGCGTCATCACCGTGGACGGCGTAAAGCGGCTTCACGGTACGGAATATAAGCCTATTTTCGATAGGATTGAGGCGGGGACGTACCTCGTTGCGGCGGCTGCAACGGGTGGAAATATAGAGATTTCCAACTGTAATCCCGAAAAAATTTCGGCTCTTTTACATAAACTTTGCGAGAATACTTGTAAAATCACCCTGAATAATGATATAATATACCTAAAAAGCGGCAGCGTACGGAAAAGCTTTAATATCGAAACGCTGCCTTATCCGGGATTTCCCACGGATATGCAGGCGCAGATGGTCGCTCTCGCGGCGGTCAGCAACGGGATATCCGTCATAAGGGAAAATATATTTGAAACGCGTTTCCGCCATGTGCGCGAACTCAACCGCATGGGTGCGAACATCGTCGTAAAGGACCGCGTGGCAATCGTCAGCGGCGTAAAGGAACTTTCCGGCGCGAAAGTGACGGCGCACGATCTGCGAGGGGGAGCTGCGCTCATCGTTGCGGGGCTCAATGCGCGGGGCGTTACCGTGATCGACGATATTCGGCACGTGGAACGCGGGTATTATAAACCGGAAGAAAAATTCAGGATGCTCGGCGCGGATTTTGAAAAACTCTGAGCCGCAAGTTCGGTGAGGCAATGAACTCTAAAAGCAAAGTTTTTCTCAACTTAATCATTTCTTTGATATTCCTTGCCGTGCTCGTCTTCGGATTCTTTTCGGTATTTTCGCTGAAAACGGTAAACGCGGAGTTTTCCGTCGCATACGGCGAGGAATATTCAAAGGAGATTCAGGAAAAACTCAACGCCTATAAAAATAAAAATCTGCTCTTTCTCAAGACGGAGGAGGTTGGCGCGATTTTTGCGGATTATCCGTATCTCGAAGTCACGGAACTCAAAAAAGTTTATCCGTCGTCTTTGCGCGTCGGCGTAAAGGAACGGCAGGAGATATATAAACTCGCCGTCGGTGAAAATTACTATGTGCTCGACGAAAACGGGTTCGTGCTTGCGGAAAACGCTTCTTATGTAGACAAGCTCATCGCGCTTTCGGGCGTAAACGTGCTTTCGGCGGAAGTCGGTAAAAATCTTTCCGTTACGGAAAGTGCTTTGATGCAGGTCGTTTACGAAATGTGTGCCGTGGGGTTGTATACGAACAATATCAAAGGGATAGAAATACAATACGGGCTTGAAATGAGCAATGTCGTGTTTCAGATGCGCACGGGGGTAAATATTACCGTGGAAAAAGCCCTCGACGACGGCTTGAAAAAAATGGAAACGGCAATGCAGGCATATGATAACGCGGACGACTATTTGAAGAGTACGGACGATATTTTGGTTTATAAAACGGATGAGGGGGAAATCAAAGCAATCTGGACAAGTCATGATGCTTAATGATTTATCCGAATCGTGTACGGGAGAAAAAGCATGCAGAAAAACACTGTAACGGTCATCGATATCGGTTCTTCGGGGATTACAGCGGCGGCGGCAGAATCGGGACTTAACGATACCTTTGTCATCAAGGGGTTTTCCAGACAGGGATACGCCGGTTTTTCCGAGGGCGAATTTTTCGACAGAACGGAACTCGAGGGCGTGTTGAGAACATGCTTGAAACAAGTTCGTTACGGCAATAAAGGCATTGCGGAAACCGTGTACGTCGGGGTACCCGGTGAGTTTACTACGGTCGTCTTGAAAGAACATCAGATCGCTTTCAATAAAAGCCGTAAAATTACGGAAAGCGAGCTGAACGAGTTATACGATAGCGGATACACTTTAAAATCGCAAAAATATTGTATCATCAATCGTTCCGGCGTAGTGTTTACGCTCGACGATATGCGAAGGACGGCGGACCCCGTAGGGGAAAATACAAAATTACTTCGCGGTACGCTTTCTTATGTGCTTTGCGATAAATATTTTACCGATACGATTTCTTCCTTCTTGAAAAAATGCGGCGTGGAAAACGTAGAATTCGTTTCGGGACCGCTGGCGGAGGCGCTCTATTTATTCGCCCCCGAAACGCGCGACCGTACGGCGGTGCTCGCGGACGTGGGGTATATCACGACCAGCTTGTCCGTCGTGCAGGGCGACGCCATTATATATCAAAAGGGTTTTCCTTACGGCGGCGGTTATCTCACGGCAATGTTTACCGAGTTTTTCAAAATCGATCCCGATATTGCCGAAAAGCTGAAGCGGAAAGTCAATTTAAGCCTTTCTGCCGCGGACGAGGTATATAAAATCGTCGACGGGGACGAAGAGTATACTTTCCCTGCGGAGAAAGTCAACGAAATCGTCTTTGCAAGCTTGGACGAGCTTTGTGAAAATATAGAATATTGCCTGACGGACAGTCGCTTTGCGATTCCCGAATACGTTCCGCTTTCCGTTACGGGCGGCGGGATAAGCTTTATCAGAGGCGCGAAAGAGCATATTTCCAAACGGCTCAATCTGGTGGTGGAAACGCTCGCTCCGCGTTTGCCCAACATGAACAAGCCGACGGATTCGTCGCTTGCGGCGCTATTGAAACTTGCGCTGGGACAACCCGTTAAAAAACAGAGTTTTTTCAAAAAATTATTCAAATAACAAAAATGGTGGAGGATAAACAATCATGTTTAACAGCGAAGAAACAAACATCGCAGTCATCAAGGTAATCGGTGTAGGCGGCGGCGGAAACAATGCCATCAATTCGATGATAGATTCCAATCTCGCGAGCGCGGAATTTATTTCCGTCAACACGGACAAGCAGGTTTTGCTCTTATCCAAAGCGGATAAACGTATTCAGATCGGCGCGAACCTGACAAAAGGGCTGGGCGCAGGCGCGAACCCCGAAATTGGTGAGCGCGCCGCCGAGGAAAATAAGGACGAGCTGACCGAACTCATCAAGGGGACCGACCTTCTCTTTATTGCTGCCGGTATGGGCGGCGGCACGGGGACGGGCGCGGCTCCCGTCATCGCGCGGATTGCTAAGGAAATGGGCGTTCTGACGGTTGCCGTCGTAACAAAACCGTTTTCCTTTGAAGGCAGAAAGAGAGAGGAGAACGCTAAAAACGGTATTATCAATTTGAGAAAATACGTCGATACTTTGGTTGTTATCCCTAACGATAAACTGCTTCAGGTGCTGCCCGGTTCTACGCCGTTCGGCGACGCGTTCAAAGTTGCGGACGACGTTTTGAAGCAAGGTATCAGCGGTATCGTCAACTTGATTGCAACGCCCGCGCTCATCAATCTCGACTTTGCTGACGTTTCTACCGTGATGCGCAACCAGGGGCTGGCGCACATGGGCATCGGCAGGGCGAAAGGCGAAAACAAGATGATAGAGGCGGTTAGACAAGCCGTTTCCAGTCCGCTTCTCGAAACGACCATCGAGGGGGCGAAAGGCGTCATTCTTAATATCACGGGCGGAAAGGATATGTCGCTCGGCGAAGTCAGCGAGGCTGCAAAACTTGTGCAGGGCGTTATCGATTATTCCGCAAATATCATTTTCGGTGCGGCAATAGACGAAACGTTTGTCGACGAAGTCGCCGTTACCATCATTGCGACCGGGTTCAGTAGTGCGGCATCGGAAATCAATATGGACGAAGTCAATTCCGTGCAGGCTTTGAATATCAAAAAGGAAGAAAAACCTGTTCCTAAACAGAACGTACAAAAGAGCAATATCCCGCCCTTACTGTATGAATTTGAAACAGGAGAAAAATATCGCGAAGAACCTGTAGCGGAAAGACCGCAGCAGAGTAATGTGCCGCCGCAGCAGCCTCGTCCGCAAACAGGTGTGGGCGACAGCAGGGTGGAACAAATCACCAAGAATTTTTTCAATGAAGAACAGGAAGAGGATATTCCTTCGCCTAGAATGGAAAACAAAAAGGAATTGCCTGCCTTTATGAAAAAGATATTCGGAAAAAAATAGAAAATATGCCCGATATTGTTTGACAATAAAAGGTATTTCGGCTATAATGGGAAATGCTTTGCGGATAATTTTTGCAGAGCATTTCCGTGCATAGCCGTTGCTTTCGGGTGCGGAGCGGAAAAAACTAATAAGCGGCAGAACGGGGAAGCCGAATCCCGAACAAAAACGGTAAAAAATTGCATAATGCTGCTATGGCTCAGCAGGTAGAGCACGTCCTTGGTAAGGAATATCGGGGCGGTAAACGGGGTAAGCCGAACTCCCTCAAAATCCGGCAAAAACTTCATTCGCTGATATGGCTCAGTAGGTAGAGCACGTCCTTGGTAAGGACGAGGTCGCGGGTTCAAATCCCGCTATC
>CASETU010000168.1 GCA_949290895.1 uncultured Bacillota bacterium | reverse complement strand
TCTGCGCTATACTTTGTGTTAAATTTCTTCTTCCTTGACATAAAATATGCACCTCCAAAAGTGTCCAACTTTTGGGGTGCATATCATCATGAACGCCCGGCTTTTAATTTTTTTACATTGCGCGATAACGCAATATCCGTTCGATAATTTTTGAAAAAACGCGGCAATCGGTCAAACGTCTTTTAACTATCCGAGCCATACTTTACCGAAAGTGCGTTGCTTGGGCGAGAGTTTTCGCAACAAATTGCCCGAAATTGACATCCACTCGGGATAACTCAAAAGCGATTTGCCCTGCCACATGAGCTCCGCCGCGTGCAAAAGCTGCGCGATAAAAGGAAACGTGACGTTCCACGTCGTTAAAAGAACGCCGTACCCGTATTTTAAAGCGGTATTTGCGTGCGCGGCGATGTTTTCGCTGCAATGCCAGGGCGAGCCGAGCACGGTAAACCCGCGTTCTTTGAAATATTTGCTCGTCTCTATTTCCCCTTCGTTCACGTCGTACTGCCAATCCGCGATGACGATATCCTTATCGAGCAGATCGAGCGCGCCCGCCGTGTCGGCGTCGGGCACCTGGTTTGCGCAATACGGCGGCGGGAATTTTTTCGCGTCGAGAAGCTGATCGCCCCAGACGATGATCTTTCGCCCCGCTCCGCGCATTTCGCGCGCTATGGAGTTGATATATTCCGCGAACAGTTTGCCTTTTTCCGCCGCGGCAACGCCGCGCGACGCGGCGAAACTGAACGCTTCGTCACAGCCGATATGGAAGTATTCCCCCGCTCCCGCCAGCTCGCAAAGTTCTTCGCGCACTTTGCTTAAAAGCGCCAGCACGTCGGGGTTATCCGTCCGCCACGTCCAGCCGTCGGGCTCGAACAAAGGCGCATAAAGGGGCTGCTGCTGCAACACGACGTGATCGCCGCAGGCAATGCGGCTTTGCGCAGCGTGCCCCAAACAGTTGAAGAAAGGCACGACCTCCATGCCGAGCCATGCGGCTTCTTCCAGCACTGGGCGGATTTCCTCTTTCGTAAAGGACGCGTCCTTCCAGCCGAGCTCTTCCATGCAGGAAAAGCGATACGTCCCCCAAAATTCCACGACAAAGTGCGACATGCGGTACATGCCCGCAAGGCGTATGAACTGCCGCAAAAACTCCTTTTTCACCTGCGGAAAAACACAGAAATGCACGCCGCGGAACTGCACTTCGGGACGGTCGGAAAGCTCACAGAGCGGCACTTGCACCCCCGTCGCCCGCGGGCTTCCGCACGGGGAAACGAGCTGCAAAAACGCCGTGAACGCCCGCGCGACGCCTTTATCGTCCTTTCCGCCGAGATAGACGCCGTTTTCGCTCACCTTTACCGTGTAATCGTATCCGCTTTCCGTTTGTCCGCCCGCAAAGTCACCCGCGAGCATTTCGTTTAGAAGATTGTCGTCAAAGACGAATTCCGCGCGGCTGAGCCCCAACGTGAAACTTTCGTAAAGTTCCTTGTAAAAAGCGCAGCGGCGCTCCCCGAAGGAGGAAGGCACGCGGAAAACTTCCCTTTCGCGCAAGCGGTATACGCCGCTTTTTTTTACGATTTTTTCGGGCAACGGATAAATATGCAAATCGTTCATAAACCCTTCTCCTGTCTTTTTTGAGGGTACGTATCGGTCATTTCCGATGATATCCGCCTATTATTGTAACAGAAAAACCGTTGAATTTCAATACTTTTTTACAAGCGTACGGCTTTTCCCGTTTCGATACTTTCGTAGATCGCGTTCATCACGACGATGGTGTTTTTATGCCATTCGAGATTGATCTTCGGCGTGCGGCGCAGACGGATATTTTCCACAAATTCGTCTATCAGCCCGACCCATTCGTCGAAATAAGTATACTGCACGGTGTATTTGTTTTCCGGCGAACCGTTGTGATAGGTGTTCGGGCCGAAACAATCGGTGAACATCGAGCTGTTTTCTCCGTGAACGACGATATTCACCTCCATGCGCTTGGGCGCGACTTCCCAGCCCGGCCCCGGAACGGCGATCTTGTTTTCCGCGCGCGACCAGCTGGGGTCGAGGGAAAAGACGACGCCGTTTTTCATTCTGCCGACGACGGTGAGCATATCTTCTTCTTCGATCTCGTGACGCATATTCGGCGCGACTTTCGCAAACACTACGTCGAATTCGCTCTTGGACACTTCTCTAATCAAGTCGAAAATATGCGGGTGGTCGCACAGCGCTCCGCCGCGGAATTTATCGCTGCCTGCCTTGATGCGCACGCGTTTACCGTAGCTTTGTTCGGGAACGCCCTGCCACGGGAACGCCCAGACGGGGGAAAGCGTGATGTTGGTCGCGTTGAAAGCCTGCATATCCCCCACCGCACGGGAAGCGATAAGCTCTTTCATGCGCATCACCACGGGATTATAATGCAATTCGAGTTCTACCTGGAACACAATGCCACTCTCCGCGACAAGCCGCTGCATTTCTGCATATTCTTCCATGTCGAAGGTGGGGATTTTCATCGACAGAACGTCGATTTTCCTTTCTGCGCACAATCTGACCTGCCTTAAATGCTCGCTGTTTTCGCTGGCGAGCACGACCGCCTGAATTTCGGGGTGCGCGTCGAGCATCGCTTCGTCGCTGTCGTAGCACGGAATCCCTTGCACGCTGTCGAGAAATATATTTTTCACGCTCTCGTTCGCGGTGGACACCGCAATCCATTCGAGTTTGGGATTGTTTTTCAATACATCGTAATATTTGCGCGTATGGCCGTGGGTCATACTCATCATGGCTATTTTCAATCTTTCCATATCAACCGACCACCTTTATGTTCTCCGTATCCCTTAAGGACTTTTTCGCCGCGGCGACGACCGCGTCGAGATGTTTCGCCTGCTCCTCGTTGTGTTTTCTTTGCGTTTCGTCCTTGCAAAGCGCAAAGGCGTTGCGTATCGCGGCAGCCTCGTCCTGCGTATAACCGTAAAGCTCCGCGTCCACGTCGGTAAACTGCTTTTTATCACCGCCGAACACGTACACCGACGACTGCGGCACCTGCGTGTCGACCACCATATCGCACGCTACACCGTTATCGGTGATGATTTCGTGCTTTTCGATTTCCCGCTCGCCCGCAGGCAAAGTCGCGGCGATCTCCAACGTGCAGACAAAACCGCTTTTCGTTTCCAGCACGGCGTTGAGCACGCTTTCGCCGCCGATGGCAAATACTTCCTGCACTGCCGAGCCCGTCGTGAATTCCACAACGCCCGCTTCCCTGCGCAGAACTTCAAATACGTCTCTGCCCTTTGCGACCGTATGCCCCACGCGATACGTGCAGGGATTGCCCAAACGGCTTTTCGCAAGATATTTCAGTTCAACGAACTTTCTTTCGCTTTCCCACGGCAAAAGAGGATACTCTTTGCCGTCGATTTTTACGGCGCGAAAACCTTCGAGCTTTCCCGCCGTACTCACCGAATACTTTTTCAATAACAAATCCAGTCCTTTTTGCATTGTGCTTCTCCTTACCTGATTTCGTATTCATAGGGTATGGACGATACCGCACCCTTTTTCGTCACGCTTTTTCCCGACGCCTTGACCGCCGTCAGAACCGATTCGCGCAGCGCTTTGCCCGCCGCCAGCGACGCCGCGAGCGCACCGTTGAAGGTGTCGCCCGCACCAGTGGTATCCACCGCCGCATCGTCGGTAGGAGGAAAGATTTCCCCCGTACTGCGATAAACGCAGCCTTTTTTGCCGAGCGTCTGCAAGACGTTGAGATAATTTTCCAACCCCTCCGCCTCGTGCTCGTTCGGCGTAAACAAAAACACTTTGTCCAAAAGCCGCTCGTCGCTTTTCCTTTGCGGCGCGGGATTCAAGATGATCTTAACGCCGTTTTCAAAGGCGATCTCCGCCGCGCGGAGATTGACTTCTTCCGCCGTTTCGTTTGTCAAAAGCAGATAGTCCGCCTTTTTGATCTCTTCCGCAAAAGCCTCCACGTCCTTTGAAGTAAGCTGCGGACCCTGATAGACCGTTACGCGGTTCGCGCCCGTTTTATCGGTGACGATGGCGGCAAACGCCGTAGGGCTGTTCTTTGCCACGAGCGTCGCCTTGATCTTTTCGCGCCGCAAAAACTTATCGACGTCCTCGCCGTATTCCGTTCCGATCGCTGCGAGAAAGGAAACTTCCGCGCCCATTCTCGCCGCCGCGACCGCCTGATTGAATCCCTTGCCGCCGAACTCGAAACGGACGCTTTCCGCCTCTACCGTTTCGCCGCCGACGTGAAACTTTTGAACGGGAAGGAACACCGAATTGCCCACGATGCCGATGACGGCGACTTTATTCATAGATGTTTCACTCTCCCTAAATATTTTTCTTCGAGGCTGATATTATGTTCTCTGCCGCCTTCCACGTTGCCGCTCAGATATACGGGCACAGATACGCCCCTTTTTACCGCGAGTTCCGCTCCGCCGATAAAAATGCTGTTCAAAATAAAACAAAACGCCGCCGTGGAAAGACCTCCCATTTTGGAATCGCCCACCGAAATGCAGGCGTCGCCGTACGGCACGAGACAATCGATATGCAAGTCGACGTGCTTATGGAGCTTGCCGCCCTTTTCAAAATACGCCGAAGACGATACGCCTACGGTGAATACGCCCGCCGAACGCGCGCTGTCCGCCACTTCGCAAGGCACTTCGTTCTTTCCCGATGCGGAAAACACGAAGAGCGCGTCCTTTTTTTCCACCTTGTAGCGACGGAATATTTCCTTGCCGATGCCCGTCATCTTTTCCATTCTGCTCGACTTCGCCGCCCCGTTATGGAGCATTAAATCGGTATCGAGCATGGCGGAAACGTTTGCCAGCCCGCCCGCACGATAAAAGGTATCGAGCGCAGGGATATGCGAATGACCGCACCCGAAAACGTGGAGCAGTCCGTCGCGCGCGATGACATCGGCAACGACTTTTTTTGCCTTTTCAAGCGCTTCCGCCTGCGTTTTTTCGATTTCTTGCAGCACGGAAACGATTCTGTCGAGATATTCGCTCATTTTTTCAACACTCTTTTAAAATTTCTGCCGATGTTGTCCCAAAGCTCCAGCGCGTCCTTTGCGGCAACCACCGTTCCGTATCCGCCGCGATACGTCCACACCGCCAGTCTGTCCACGCCCAGCGATTCGTACATATCCACGATTTTATCGATCTGTTTGAAGTCGTCGGGGCGCTTGTTGTACCCCATGAGCCAGCGCTCGCTTTCCTTGCCGTACTTCTTCGCCGCGGCGACGGTGCGTTCCGCGATCTCTTTGAAGAAACTTTCGGGCAGCGACCAGTTGACGATGGTCGTGGAAAATACGTCGAAATACGGGCACGCCGCAACCATGTCCCAGTTATCGTAGCCGCGCTGTTCCGTTACGTAATAGGAATTGAGCGTAGCGTGCACGCAACAAGTGATTTCCAGTTTGGGATTATATTCTTTGAGCGCCTTCGAACAATCGGAAAGCGTCTTTAACGCCTCGCGCCAGCGGAATTGCTTGACGTCGTCGTTCATGAACTTCGGCATTTCGTAGCCGTAATATTCTTCGAATTTCTTCATACATTCGGGGCAGCGGCAGGACCAGTCGTCTCCCGCTCCGCCCGTGATGGATGCGTAGCTTTTGGGATACGCGTAATGCGGTTCGTCCCAGAAAAATCCGTCGATTTCGGTATTCTTTGCCAGCTTAAGACAAAGATTCGTAAAATAATCGCGGAAAGAATTGCTGTTAAAGCAGGCGGCGTTCAGCACCTCGCCCGTATACGCGGAGACCTGGCGGTGATGTATGTTGTTTTGCAAAAACAAGCTGACGTTTTCCCCGCCGAAATATTTCCCGATGCCCCACGTATCCGCGATACACCGCAGCCCGAGTTTGTGCGCCGTCTTTACGATCGCATCGATATTCGGAAACCAGAAGTCGAGGTCGAATTCCGTAAGCGCAAGCAACACGGTATCGCATCCGTGCTCCTTCATCTCCGCAAAGTCCTTTTCCGCATGCTCGACGTAATTCATTCCGTAGTAACTTACCATCGTGTGGTTTGCCATAAATCCTCTCCTTTATCGGGTTCTTTTTTTCATTATAATCTTGAAACTTCTCCGTTTCAAGAGCATACGAAAAAAACGCGTATATCAAATAAAAACTTGATATACACGCCTTGACTTTTCTTCCTTTCCAAAATATAATAAAAGCATGAACAAAACAAAAGCCTTGTCGGAAATTACCGAAATGAAAATCAAAGCGGGCGAATACGGTCCGAGCGGCTCCAAATTTATATCGATACGCGACTTTTCCGAGCGTGAAAACGTGGCTTACGTAACGGCATACAGACTGTTTCACGAACTGGAATCGCGCTGTTTATTATACCGCTTGCGCAACGCATGGTACGTTACTTACGGCGTGTGCGAAAAAAATACGCCGCTTTACCGCGTAACCGACCGCAAGATATTTGCCGCGCACGTCAAAGAGATCAACAACGCCTATATCGCCTCACTTTTATCGAATATAAAATCCTTTCTGCAAAGCAAGGGCTACGGGCTCATCGTTTCCACCAGCGAAAACGACGCCGAAAGCGAAAAGGAAATTTTGAAGTCCTTTATCTCCCTGGGCGTATGCGGCGTCATCAACTTTCCGACCAGCACAAAATCGATTTCCGCATTTTATGCTAATTATCCCCTGCCGATGGTATTCGTGGGCAGGCAGATTCCCGACGCCGCGTTGCCGACCATACTCACCAACAATTTCGAAACGGGCAAAACGGTGGCGCAATACTTACTGGAAGAAGGGTATGAAAATTTTTATTTTCTCGGGATACCTTATTTCAGCGACAACAGCAACGAGCGGTTGCTGGGTTACAGGGAGTTTTTGCAATCGAACGGCGTCAACTTTTCCAACGAAAATATACTGCACGCCGATTTGAAGAGCGAAATCGATTTCAGGGCAGTGGTGCATACCGTAAAGCAAAGCGCCGTATCCCGCCCGACGGCGGTGTTCTGCATCAACGACCTGATCGCCGCAAAACTCATACGGAAACTGAAAAAGGAAGGCGTCGCCATTCCCGAAAGCGTGGGCGTCGTGGGATACGACGACTTGCCCGTCTGCACGGAAAACGACCCGACGATCACGACCATCGCCTATAATTTCCGCGAAATGTCGGAAAAAACCATTCTTCTTTTAGATAAACTCGTCGCAGAGCGCAAGATAGAAACGCACAGTAATTCTTATATTTTTAACTACCTCGTTAAACGCAAATCCACAAAAAAATCGGAAAACTGAAACGAACTTTCTCCAGCCGTCCGCCGGGCGGCTTTTTTTTACGTTAGCGCGCAAAGTGATTCTGCATAACAAAACGACGTCAAAGAATACATTACGCAGATAGCCTCTCAGGTCGGCATAGACAACCCCGTATATTTTACGGAACTTTTCACGAAAACCATCGGCGTATCCCCTACGAATTACCGCAAGGTCGTTACGGGTAAAATATGAGCGAAATAAAAAAATTTCGAAGACAGAATAAAAAAAGTTTATCTAAAATTTAAGCGCCCCGAAACTTCGGGGCGCTTATAATTTTATTCGGCGGTTTTTACCGCTTCATAGAATACCAAATACGGAGGATAACCGATATTTCTCATTTCGCTTCCGTTAAACAAGAATTCAAAATAAATAGTCTCGCCGCTCTCTACCAGGAAATCGTCCAATCCGTCCAGCGAATTTTCGTCCGCAAGCGTCTTCGTGAAAACTTTCGTAAGCGTTCCTTCAGCGTCTTCGATATAAATATTGAAAGTTCCCGTTACCCAACCGGTAAGCCCTTCCGGTACGACGAACCCCGCATAAACAGCGTTACTTGCCTTAAACGCATACAAAAACGCGTCGTTGTAGCCGTAGTAGAATTTCCAGTTGTTGGTATACGTATGCGTCAAAGTGGTGTCTTCCGCATTTTCCGCATGTCCGAGCGATTGCCACGTAGATTCTTCTTTAACAAAAGCCACGGGTTCTTCCGCACTGCCGTGCATCAAAGTATATTCCCCGTATTTCGTCGTTTCGGCGTCCGTGCCTTTTACTTCTACCCACCCGCAGTCGGCTTCGTAAACATCCTTGACCATGGTGTCGAAACTGGTCGCGTCGAGTAGTTTTTCACCTTTTTCATACTCCGTAGGCTCCACGGCGGGTTTTTCCTGATATTCGCCCGAAAAATCGTAATCGTCATTTACAAGCTTTAAATCGTCTACATAAACATAGCTGCCGCTGGTGATCGCGTTGTTATTTCCCACGAGATCCCACACACCGAGATAGATTTGGAAGTCATTGAGAGTTTCGGTAATGGCGCCGTATCCGTCCACCAAAGCCTTTGTGATGTCGATTTCCCAACGATACCACTCCCCGTTGAAAAATTCGTATTTATCCTGCCAGTTCACGCTGACTTCTTCGCCGTAGACGTCGTAAACTTTCATATCGTAATAAAGTTTATTGACCGAGAAAGAAAGTCTGCTGTATCCGTCGCCTACGCCGAAATAAATCCAGAAAGACAGTTTCGTGAACGTTTTATCCGAAAGAATTTTCACGTCCCCTAACATGGCTTTGTCGTCGAACCAGTTATAGTTGTTCATGAACGCGCCTATTTTATAAGAATAACTGCCCGAATGAACGAATTCGTCGCTCACGCTCGTTTCGTAATACGGATTGTAAACGCTCGTTCCGCTTTCCGCGTCCATTGCGGTAAATACGCGGTAATTTGCCGTGGTCTCGTTCCCGGAAGAGTCGCTCGCCTTGACTTCGATGCGGTACGTACCCTTTTCGCTGAATTCCAGCGTTGTGCCGGACATTTCGACTTCCTCTTCGTTGAAATAAACCTTTATCGCGGGGGTTATCGTTTCCCCGCTGTTGTCCGTAACGGAAATAGAAGAAATATCGAAACTGTCGCCGTCGGGCGCATAGTTGTTTTCGCCGAGATCGCACGCCACCTCAGGCCCCGTCAGGTCATAAACTTCCAGCGAAAAACTTTTCTTTTCGCTGTCGTTTTTGTTGTACGAGAAAGTATATTCCACCGTAAACACGCCCACCTTCGTCGCGGCGAAAACGCCGTTCGTGATCGTCTGAGCCTTGCCGTCCTTATCGAGAATACGAACCGACCCGACGATTTCCTTTCCCTCGCTGTCAACCGCCAACCCCGTGGGAACGGTAAAATCTTCACCGATTTCCACGTAAGCGGTGTCCGTGCGTACGTCGAAATCCACGAGCGTTACGTTCTTCCCGCAACCCGCCGACACCAAAGCCAGCAAACACGCAAATAATAAAGTTGCCGTTAAAAATTTTTTCATTTTCTCCCTCCTTTTTTATCAGAAACGCTTTTTTGCGTTCAAAACCTAATTCAATACGACTTTGATTTTCATGGCTTTGCCGTAAACGCCCTGATTGCTTTCGCTTTGCACCACGAAATAATATTCTCCCTTTGCCTGCGGCGAAAACACGTACGACGTTTCCGACGTTTCGCCCAGCATGTTGATGTAAGACAAAGAATCTTCGAACGCAGGCTGATGCACGTTGTAATGCCAAACGTCCCCCTTTGCAGCATCCCATGTCAAAACAACTTTTCCGTCCTTATATTCCGCCTTTAAGTCCGTGACCGCCCCTGCGGGAGTATCGGAAAGCTCCGCCAAAAGGGAATTTACGTCCCGTTTCGCCCACGCGTCGAATGTCCCGTCAAAAATATAAGGTTGCCCTGCATTTTCGATAAGCGCACCGCTCGTGCCGTCGTAAACGCGGAATTTATAAGCGAGGTTGGCTGTATAATAGCGGTTATTTTCAAAGGCGTTCCAACAGACGTCATCGTCCACCGTTATCCAGTATTTTTCGTCCGTTTCCGATTTATTGACTACGCGGTTTCCCGTAAACTTATTCCCCGTCCAGTTGAGCGAACCGTTTTCCGCTTTCGCACGGAACATGAGCGTATCCTTTCCGACAATGAGATTATCCTGCACGGCGAGATTGGTCACCCCGTGCATATCGGAACCGATGTACTGACTTTCCACCGTAAAATTGCCGATCTGCACCTGGCTGTTATTGTTTGTGGCGCACCGATTGTTTTCGATGCGGTTATTGCGTATAAAGGAATTCTGGTTCGCCATCGTGGCGATGCCGCTGCCGAGACAATCGTAAGTGTGATTGTACTGCACATTGATGTTCGTCGTGTTCCAGTCGATGTCTATGCCCATCGAGTCGAAATTCAAGCTGGCGTCGAAATTGTTATACGTCACGTTGTACATGATGTCCATCGTATCCGCGCTGATCGCCATGATGCCGCATTCCCCTTCGAGCAAAGCGTCGGTTGAATATAAACCCGTATCGTGCACGAGATTATGCGTGATCGCACTCTCGGTGACCCCGCCGAGATAAATGCCGATATGCCCCATGTCATAAACATGGTTGCCGTCCACGGTTATATCATAAAAATCCGTCTGACGGCAGGCGTTCTGGTTTCCCGTTTCCGAGGCGAACCACCCGCCCGAATGAATGCCCGTCCTGCCCGTCGTATGCACCTCGTTACCGCTGATGACGACGTGGGAAAGCAATTTTTCGGGAATATCGGTCTCCAGCGGAGCCGACGCCGAAATAGTGATACCGAAAAGACGGTTTTCGTAAGAGTTGCTGCATACTTCGTTATTGAAGATATAGATGTTTTCAAATCTGTCCTGTGTCGCGCCGTAAGTGAATAATAACACGTCCCCGCCCACGGAACCGCTCTCGCCGTAGTCGGCCCCGTATCCTTCTATTTTGAGATCGCGCACGACGACGTTGGAGGCAAATTCGAATTTTACGGCGTTATTGCCGCCCTTGATGTGCGGCGCCTCGTCCGCGTCGCCGTAACCGCAGAAGGTAATGGGATTATCCGCCTCGCCCGCGATGTTTTTGAAGTAAAGATTGCCCTCGAACACGTCGCCGCGACGAAAACAGACGCTGTCGCCCGCCTGCAATGCGAGCGCATTCACGGCGGCAACGGTTTTGAGCGGCGCACTTTCGCTCAGTCCGTCGTTGGAATCGTTGCCTTCGGAAGACACGTAAAAAGTCCTGCCTTCGCTCAAAGGATATACGGGACTTTTTTCGCCGAGCTCCGTTGCAAAAGTAAACGTGCTTGCCGCGGGCTGTCCCGCAACGTCCACATAATTATCAAATTTCTCTTCTTCGTTCCTGCTGCAGCCGCCGAATGCCGTCAACGCCAGAATCGCGGCGAAAAATAATACGATCTTTTTCATGTTCACCTCAATTCTACTTTAATCTTCAAAGCCTTTCCGTATACTCCCTGATTGCTTTCCGGCTGCACGACGAAATAATATTCGCCCTTATGTTCCGCCGTAAAGGTATACGCGCAGACCTCGGTCTCTCCCAACATGTTGAGATAACTTACATCCTCGCCTTCTTCAACAAGGTATACGTTATAATGCCACAAGTCGCCTTTCGACTCCTTCCACCGCAACGCTATCTCGCCGCCCTCAAAGGTCGCGGACGGTTCTTGCGGTGCGGACGGCGCGTCGTCGCTCAGCAGTTCGTAAGTCGAACCCGTATCGCGTTTCTGCCACTTTTCAAACTGCATCGACTGCCCGCCGTAAGCCTGCGCGTCGCCCGTAAGCTCGCTCTGCGGCGTGTTGTCGTAACAACGGAACACCGTCGTTTTTTGACTGTAATAGCGGTTATCGGAAAAGCTCTGCCAAACGGTGCCGCCGTCTATGCAGACGAACCGCATGGACGATAAATCATCCCCCGTATATACCACGCGGTTTTCCGTAAAGACGTTGTTTTTCCAGTCGGCATCGCCGTTGGAAAGAGTGGTATAAAACATATTCTTGTCTTTCGGCGTGCCGATGAGCAGGTTTTCCGAAATGGTCAGAGACGATACGTTATGATAGTTTTCCGGCACACCGTATACCCTGGAAGTAAACGCAGTAACCGAAATCTGCCCGGAATGCCCTCCTGTCGCGGCATAGTTGTTTTCCAAACGGTTGTTTTTGATGAAACAGCTTTGATTCGCCATGGTGCCGATCCCGCTGCCCATGTTTTCGTAACAATAGTTATACTGTACGTTGACGTTGCGCGTGTTCCAGTCGATATCGATGCCCATAGCGTCAAAATTCAAAGCCTGATCGCGGCACCCGTATATCACGTTGTACATGATATCCATTTTGTCCGCGCAAAGCGCCATGATGCCGCATTCCCCCTCCATGAGCTCGGGTTTATCGTACATGCCCGCGTTGTAAACTAGATTGCGGTTGATGGTGCTGTTCGTGCAACAAGTAATGTAAATACCCATGCACCCGACATTATATACGACGTTTTCGTCAATGAAAATATCCTTATAAAGCGTCCATTTTACGTTGTTGTATCCCTCATCGACAAGCCAACCGATGGTATGTATACCCGAACGCCCCACATCGTGCACTTCGTTCCGCTTGATATGCAGATTAACAAGCACTTCGTCGGGAGCGGACGCATAATTCTTCGCCGCCGCCGAAACCTCTATGCCGAAGGTATTTTTGTCCACACCCTGCGAGTAGATTTCGTTATCGAAAATATATACGTTCCTGAATTTTTCGTTTGTGTGATCGTATATCAAGCTTATCCCCGCGCGCTGCGACGGATTGAGCGGACTTCGCTCCACGCCGACCACTTCCACGGCAAAATCGCGCAAAACGATGTTGTCGCAGTATTTCAGCATCACGACGTTGCCTTCATAGCGGAAAAACGGCTTTTCACCCTCACCGTACGCGCCGAGCGTAACGGGATTGCCGTCCTTTCCCCGCACGCCCTCGAAGGAAAGTTGCCCGAACGTATCCCCGCGGCGGAACAACACGCTGTCGCCGGCCTGCAACGCCGATTGAAATTCCTTAGAGTTCGCCGCGGCAATATCGACAGGCGAGGTTTCGCTCAATCCGTCGTTTTCCGAAGAGCCGTCTGCGGCGACGTAAAACGTCCGTCCGTCGCTCTGCGGATACTCTCCGTCGTATTCTTTGAGCGAAGTTTCAAAGGAAAAATTCGCGTCGGGCGCCTTTCCCGCAACGCTTTCATATTTGCCGAAATCCGTTTGTTTCTTGCACCCCGTTGCGCCGCCGAGCGCCGCAACGGCAAGCAGACAAGCGAGAATCTTTTTCATTTATTCACCGCCTTTGCCTGATCGTTCATCGCCGTGATATACGCATCTCCTTTCATGGTGTAGGTTCTGACGAAATTATTCCACAACTTTTCACGTTCCGCCGCCGCGTCCCCGTTTATCTTGTTGACGATATTCTGATAGGTCAATTCCACGGTATCGGTCAGCGTAGAAATCGTGAGAGCGTAATCGGCACTGACGGAAATATACGATAATTCGTCTTGTACCAAATAAGGCGAAGCGCCCCAGCTTTGCAAAAGCTGCATCTGTTCTTCATAATGATTGATGTGGTCGGGAATGAGCGTAGACCAAGAGACCAGCCCCTTTATCCTGTAAATGCCCGCCGCCACGGTGTCGTCGTAAAGCGTCTTCGGGAACCCGTCGCTTCCGATGCCGAGCAGGCTTTCCTTTTCGCCGTTTACCACTTTATAATGCGTGTTTTCGATGCCGTAGTTGAGAAGCGTCATACCCTCTTCGGTAAGCATCCAATCCATGATGGATAAGATCGTGCGCTTTTTGTTTTCGCTCAAGTCGTTGTTGATGGCGTTATAGCCGTAAAAATTACTATACCCTACCATGTATTTGCTGCCGTCTTTTCCCGTGACTACCGGCATGGCGCGCACGACGTCGCTCATTTTCTTTCCTTCGGGTACGTATTTTTCCATCAAATCGAGCACGCCTTTCCCCATGGGATAGGTAGCGTTATACGTCATCATGCCCGCCAGCGCATTGCAAAAATCGTTTTTCATTGCCTGTTGCGAGGTGGAAGCGTAATCGCTGTTGATAAAACCTTTGTCAAACATATCCGCCACGAACATGACGGCTTCCTTTGTCTTGTCGGAAATCGCTTCGGGCTTCCATTTATCCCCGTCTTTGTACCAGCCGTTATAATTCACGCCAAAAAGGGAAAAGAGCGGATACATCCAATAAACGTCCTTATTGAGCGCATATCCGTAAGTATCGTTTTTACCGTTGCCGTCGGGATCGCCGAGAGTGAATCCTTCGCATAAGTCGTAGAAATTGAGATAATTGAAGTTTTCGTCTTCCGGATCGACGAGCGCACGCCCGCTCGACGGCGTCCAATTTTTGGCTCTGAGCGCCTCGTACCAGTCGCGGCGGTAAAACAACGCGTGTTCGTTGATGACTTCCTTGTCAGTCGTCGAATCCATCACGATGGGATAGCTGTAATAATCGCCGCCCAGACTTAATTTGATAGACGCTTCGTCATATCTTTCAAAAGCTTTTTTCAGATTCGGATAATCGTCGAGATAGTCGGAATCATTGAAAAGATACCCGTCCTTGAGCCAAGTCGAATACGCGGGTTCCTGTTTTGTATGGAAAAATACATCGGGCACGTCGCCGCCGCCGATATACTGACCGAGCAGATTTTCCCACGAACTGGTCGTACCGGAAAGGAACGTGAACTTGACGTTGAACTTATCCTCGATGACCGCCATGATTTTTTTGGTGTCTTCCGTCTGGGACTGCAAAGAGTCGAGATCGATGCCGAACATCTGAATGATCAACCTGCCGTCGTCCGTGTAATTATCCGGTTTCGTCCCCTGCGTGCCGTGCCCCATGCCGCCGCAGGCGGTCATACCGAACAACATAATTACCGATAAAACCGCTACAAAAAATTTTTTCATATTTCCTCCTTAATCGATATCTATTCATCCCTTTACCGAACCGACCAAAACGCCTTTGGTAAAGTGTTTCTGCAAAAACGGATAGACCATAATGATGGGAACGATGGTTACGATGATCGCCGCATACTGCACGCTTTCCCCGATGATGGTAGAACCTACGCCCGATCCGGTATCGGTATTGATACCGCGGCTTTTTTCGATGATGACCTGCAAAGTATATGCCAACGGACGTATTTTCGGTTCCTGAATGAAGAGCATGGTTGTGAACCAGTTGTTCCAAACACCCACCGCGATGAACAACGCAATGGTCGCCAAAATCGCCTTGCTCAGCGGAAGAACAATGGTAGTGAACACTCTGAAATCGCCCGCGCCGTCGATTTTCGCCGCCTCTTCGAGTTCCGAAGGAAGTCCCTGGAAAAACGCCTTCATGACCAGCACGTTGAAGACACTGATAAAAGACGGGATGATAAGCACCCATATCTTGTTGAGCAGATTGAGCGAACGTATAACGATGTAATACGGTATCAGCCCGCCGCCGAAATACATCGTGACCATAAAGTAGAAGAAGAACAGTTTTTTCCCCGGCAACGTTTTTCTCGCCAGCGCATACGCAGCCATGGTGGTAACAGCCAGCTGATAAACGGTGTCCGTCACCGTCACGAATACGGAATTCAAAAATGCACGCCCGATGTTATAAGTAACGTCCGTAAAGATGATATTATATCCTTTGAACTGCCAGTTTTTCGGCCACAGGGCAAAGATCGTGGAAATGATGTCTTCATCGGTCATAAAGGATTTGACGAGTATTTCCCAAAAGGGATACAGCATGCTGAGCGACACGAAAAAAAGCAATACGTAATTGACGGTTTTCAGCGTAACTTCCAGCCCCGTGAGCCTGATGCGGTTTTTATTTTTTGCCATCAGTACAATCCCTCCCCGCCGAGGCGTTTGACGATAAAGTTTGCCGTAAGAAGCAATATCACGTTGATGATGTTGGTAAAGAGTCCCACCGCGGTTCCGAGAGAATATTGCCCCTGCCCTATTCCGAAACGATACAAGAACGTATCGAGAATATCCGCCACGGCGTAGACCTGCGTGTTGTAGAGATTATATATCTGGTCGAACCCGCCGCTGACGATTCCGCCGATGCGCAATATGAACATGATGGTGATGGTGGTGGTGATCATGGGAAGGGTGATGCGGAAAAACTGCTGCACTGTGTTCGCGCCGTCGATACGCGCCGCTTCATAGTATTCGGGCGAAATGTTCGTCAGCGCGGCGAGATAGATGATCGCCCCCCATCCGACTTCCTTCCAAATATCCGAAAGGACGATAAGCGCCAGAAACTGGGCATTGTTGCTGAAAACGTTGAGTTCTATGCCAAGAAGCTTGAAAAAATTGTAAATAGCGCCCGAGTTGGTATCGAAAAGCGAAAAAATAAGACCTGAAATGACGACCCATGAAACGAAATGAGGCAGATAAACGATGGTCTGAATAGCGTTTTTAAGATGTTTTTTAGCTACGGCATTGAGCATGATCGCCATAATGATAGGCGTTACAAAGCCGAAAAGAAGTTTTAAAAGGTTGATGACGATGGTGTTTCTGAACGCCGTCCAGAACATATCTATTTCAAACAGCGCCTGAAAATTTTCAAATCCGCACCAGTCACTGCCCAGAATGCCCTGCCGATAAGAAAAATCTTTAAAAGCGATGATGATCCCGTACATCGGCCAGTAAGCAAATATCCCCAAAAGCACGACGGACGGAAGCAGCATCGCATAAAACATTTTATGTTCGTAAATTCTTTTTAATAGTTTTTTTGTCTTTGACTTTGCGCTTGCCGAAGAGGCAACGGTTGTTTCGGATTGATTCATTACGGCACGCTCCTTTCTTTTCACCTTTATTTTCCCATACTTTACGGCAAAGAAAAATGGTGCCTTTTTAGCTGTTTAATGTGTTTTATTTATGAGTTAAATGATTTTTTCTGAAATTCTGCGGGGACATGCCCACGTGCTTTTTAAAAATCTTACTGAAGTGATAATAATCTTCGAACCCCACCAAAAAGGAAATATCCCTGATGGTCTTTGCGGAATATGCGATCATATCCTTCGCTTTTTCAAGCCTCGTTTCCATTAAAAATTCCATAAAGCTTCTGCCGACGTTCTTTTTGAAAAGCTGGCTGAGATACGACGGATTGAAGCTGTATTTTTTCGCATATTCCCCCAAAGAATGTTTCTGCTCGGGGTGGAACCTGATCTCCTCTACGATGGCGGCAATGGTATCGTTGCCTTCGTTGTCTGCAGGTGAAAACTTATCCGTTACGTATTTGCCGAAATTTTCGTATGCATTGCGCTTGACTTTTTCCAAAACCTCCGCGAGTTCTGCAGCTTTGACGGGTTTTGTCAGATACCCCACGACCTGCAGTCGTATCGCTTCCACGGCATATTCAAAGACGTCGTACGCGCTCAAAAAACATACTGAGATGTTTTTGCCAAGAGCATTGACGGCACGCGCCAGCTCCAGCCCGGAAAGCCCGTCCATGTGTATATCCGCAATGACGAGGTCGGGATTAAGCTTGTCGATCTCTTTTATGGCAGCTTTCGGGTCGGTATTATAACCGCAAACGGAAAAGCCGTAAGACTCCCAGTCGACAATCCCCGTAAGTTCTCGCACGATCCATTCTTCGTCGTCCGTAAAATAAACCTTAAACATCTTTATCCTCTCCTTTTCTCCATACCAAACGGATATACGTCATCGCCCCGCCGTTCAACGCTTTCAGCCGCACAAACGACTTTTCGCCTGCAGTCAGTTTTATTCTCTTTTGTATATTGACAAGTGCGATGCGGTTACCTTTTTCTTTTTTCTTCGCCTTTTCAAAATTACCGCGTAAATCCTCGTTCACGCGGTGTTCGCGCTCCTTCGTCATACCCTCCCCGTTGTCGATGACGAAAATGCCCACGCCGTCGGGACGCATGCGGCACACGACCCTTATCTTGCCGCGTTTGTTCTTTATGGAATGTACGAAACAATTTTCTATGACGGGCTGTAAAATCATCTTCTGTAACGGAAAATCTCCCGCACCTGCTTCGCAAACCGCCTCGTACTCGATTTTGGGAAAACGGATTTTTTGTATATTCATATAGCATGCCAAACTTTCCATTTCCCTTGCTACCGTGGACGATTTGTCTTCCGAAAGGGAATACCGCAAAAACTCACTGAGGTTTTCCAAACAGCTTTTCGCCTTTTCCGCTTCGCCCGCGTTGACCAGCGCGCGCACCGCGCTCAGCACGTTGATGAGAAAATGTTTGTTGATCTGCGCGTACAGGCTGGACAGCTCAAATTCAATGTTTTCCACCTGCAACTGCAGCGACTTGTTCTTTTCTTCGAGGACTTCGGTGTTGAGTTCCGTAAGCGAGTCCGCCATCAAATTGAAATTTTCTATGACGTTATCCACTTCGCGGTTTTTGGTATACTCGATATGCCGAACCTTGTTTTTGGTTTTGATTTCCGAAAACTCGTCGAACAAAAAACGTAACGCCTTGCTGGTCCTGCGGTTGGCAAAAATAAAAAACAGCATAATCGCTACGCATACGGTAAGTACGATGAGAGCCGTACCCGCAGTCGAACGTAAAATCCCGGCAAAATACGCGTCGTAACCGTAATAAGCAATGACGCTCGCGTCAAATCCGGTCAAATATTTTTCGGAAACGAAATAATTTTTTTCTTGTAGTTTTTCTGCGGAAAATCCGTTTTCCGTTTCCAGGAAAACCTTATCCTTGTAAAGCACGCATACCTCAAGACCTTTTAATGCGTCTTTCCTGTTGAGCGTATTTAAAAGACTGCTTTTATTGATCGCCACAACCCCTATCCCTGTGTTCTGCATATACTCTGAAGAATAGGGACGGAGTTCCAAAACGTTCCGCCCGAACGCGTAAAAATTACTGCTGGTCAAATCCTGATATAAAAAGTCCACGACAAACAAACCGCCACGCGCATATTCTTCCTTTTGCGCCGTATTTACCACAAGTGCGAGATTTTGCGAAACCGTATCGACGTTCAGCCCGTAATAAAGCGTATGATATATATCGTAAGCGCCGCTTTCCGTCTTGGGAATATAAGCCACCTCCTTGATAAGCGACTGATCGAGCTGGACATAGTTGTCGATGAAATTCGTCGCGCGAAGCGCGATGTCGGAAGCATCCGCGTCGCTGTCGGCATACAATGCGTCTCGATATTCCTCGAAAATATCCTGCATTTCGTAAGAAAGAAAAACCGCTTTGTTGAGTTGATTTATCAAATTGAGCTGACTGTTCAAATCTTCCGCCACGCTTTTCGCTACGTTTTCAATGAGGCTTTTCGTGCTCTTCCGCTGTTCGCCGAACATAAGGGCAAGCACCGCCGCGCTGAATAACAACATTACGATGAGCAGGATTACCCCGTTCAATACGATTCTGCTTTTTTTCTTATACAAAACTCCACTTCCTTTTCCGAAAAATCACGGAAATCGTTGCTTTTCGCTATATATTTTACCACATGCACCGTCCGCCTTGAATGTATCTTTGTTAGTTTTTTTATGTATTATTCTTATAAAGGAATACATTGTGTATTTTTTCTCCTTTAAAATTATATTTTTCATTTTTGTAAAACATACGGCGGACTGCATTTTGCAGTCCGCCGTATGTTTTTTATATTTCATTTATCTTTCCGAAAAATCTTTTTTCCGTTCCCAAAAGCATTTGTTCAGTACAGTTCCTTAATGATTTTGACGCACTTTTCTATACCCAGCGTGCCGCTGTTCAGATTAATATCGTAATTCTGCGCATATCCCCATTTCATGTCCGTATAAAATCGGTGATACGCTGCGCGGCGTTTATCCTTATCCTTTATTCGTTGCGCAGGAGACTCTGCACGCTCACCGTAAATTTTTACAATACGTTTAGCACGGAAAACCTCGTCTGCGTAGATAAACACCCTCAAACAGTCCGCAATATCGCGCAAAATATAGTCCGCGCATCTGCCCACTATCACGCAAGATTCTTTTTCGGCAATCTCCCAAATAACGCGACACTGAACTTTCCAAAGATAGTCTTCGTTATTCAAGCTGAATGCGCGGTTACAAAGAAAAGACAAGTATCCGCCCGCGTTATTTTCTTCGTTTTCCTGGACGTATTCGGCGGTAAACCCGCTTTCCTTTGCAATTTTATCAATTAGCTCGCTATCATAACAAGGTATATTTAGTTCCGTAGCCACCTTTTTTCCTATCGTTCTCCCTCCGCTGCCGAATTCGCGGCTGATGGTTATGATTCGATTTTTCATCTTACTTCTTCCTCCTCAATAATTTCACTTTTATCCGTTTGTTCTACGGGCCGTTTAAGTTGTTTCATTTCATATATTATCAGTGAAAGCGAAAGTATAAAAGCTAACGTATCCGCAACAGGCCCGGACCATAGTACGCCGCTTACACCGATGTAGATAGGCATTACGATCGCCACGGGAATAAGAAATACGATTTGCCGAGAAAGCGTGACGACGGCAGATTTTATCGGTTTGCCGACCGCCTGCAAATATATCGCCGCGACCGTCTGAAATCCGTTAAGCGGACACAACATTAAAAAGATACGGAAGCACTTTACGGCAAATTCGTTATACAGCCCCTCTTCGGATCCGAACAGATAAACGATTGACATAGGCGCGAATTGAAAGATGAAAAAACATACGACGGCAATCGTTTCCGCGGCAGCAATCGCAATCAAAAACGCCTTTCGCACACGGGCAAAATCTTTACTTCCGTAATTAAACCCGATTACCGGCTGCGCACCTATTGCAATACCTACGAGTATGGACAGCATGATTTGATTGACTTTCATGACAATACCCATAGCCGTCAACGGAATTTCAGAACCGTAAACAGAATTCGCTCCATAAGTTTTCAACAGATTGTTGAAAAGCACCATGACGATGGTAATAGCGATTTGCGTGATGAAACTGCTTACGCCTAAACTCAATATGCTACCGCATATCCGCCCGTTTAAACGGAATGCCGATTTATCCAGATGCAAGGTCTTAAAACGCGGGATGTAAGCGATAGAAACGATAAAAGACGCGACCTGCCCCATGACCGTGGCGATCGCCGCGCCCTGCACGCCCATATGAAAAACGAAGATGAATATGGGGTCGAAAACGGTATTGATAATCGCACCGAGCAGCATGGAAAACATTGCGAACTTCGGACTGCCGTCTACGCGTATCATAGCGTTAAGCGCCATGGATATCATGGTAAACGACAATCCGATGCCGATGATATAGCCGTAATCCAAAGCATACTCTCTCAAGGCATCCGTCGCGCCGAACAACGTGAGAATGGGGTTGATGAACGCCAAAAAGACCGCTGCGACGATGATGCCTGCCGCCACTACCATCACGATGGAATTACCCAAACCTTTTTTGACGCTCTCCTCGTCCCCTTTGCCGAGTTTCAAACTGAGAAACGCAGCACCGCCGTCGCCGATGAGCACCGAAAGCGCCAAAGCGATAATCGTGATGGGAAAGACGATATTCGTAGCGCCGTTACCGAGATATCCTACTCCCCACCCGATAAAAATCTGATCGACAATGTTATAAAGTGCGTTTACGACCAACGATATGACGCACGGCACAGCGAACTTCACAATCAGCTTTCCGATTGGTTCCGTCGCAAAAAAATATGGCTTTTCCTTTGAATTTTCTGTCATTCTCTTAACTCCTTTATAGGTAATATGTTACTTATTTATGCAAAAAAGAAGGCAGAAGAAGAGCGCCTTCCGCCACGATATATGTATTTAAACGTGAAAAATTAGTCCGCGTCGACATTTTTTAAAATCAATTCCGTCAGGCGAAGCAGTTCTCTTTTTTCTTCGTCGGTTAGCAAAGCGCACACTTCCGAAAAAACCTCCCTGTCCTGCTCTATTATCATTTTATGGATCCCATGCGATTTTTCCGTGCTGACGATTTTTTTATATCGGCGGTCCGTCGTTCCGGGAAGACATTTTATAAACCCCTTTCGCTCTAATTTTTGAATAAGCATCGTCATCGCGGGATGCGTGACGCGCTCTATTTTTTCCAAATCGTTCTGATGAATTTCCGCTTGCCCCGCCTCCTCGAGTCGGCTAACGGATCCGAGTACGCGAAGCTGAACCGAAGTCAACCCCATCGACGCGGCTTTTTCATCCAACCTTTTACGAAAAGCACGGTTAATGATTGCTATTTTTAACCCGAACGGCATTTTTTCCGACATCTAATATCTCCTTAACACACAAACAAGTAACTTATTACCTATTATATGTTTTTCTTTATGCTTTGTCAACAAATATTGCTTCATGCAAATTTAAAATCCGTAAAAAAACATTTTATCGAACACTCAAGCAATCTTTTATACCAACTATTCCGCGGTATATTTTACGATTGTGTTTTTCAAAAACATATTCATTGAAAACGCAAAGCTCCCCCACAAATTTTGATTTACAAAAAACCCGGACGACGGTTTTCGGCCGTGCCCGGGTTTATCAAAAAATCATATTTTAAAATCTTTAAAATTGCTTTTTCAATTTTCCTTGCGTAAAAGCAGAGTTTTTATCTCGAAAGGACGAAACGTTAGTTTTACGGCGTTCTTTTTTCCGTACTTTTTTACGATGTTTTCCATCATATCGCATTCATAAACGCCGTAATTTTCGGCAAGCGAAATTTCACATGCCGCGGCGGAACGCTCGCACTCGTAAAGGCGCAAAACAATCCCGCTTTCTGTTTTCGTCATCGTTTCTATAACGATGCCGTCCCGATCGACTGCTGCGACGGGAGAATGACACCCCGTCCGCCGCGCGGGCACATAATTAAAACGATAAGCGGGCTGAACCACGGCTTTTGCGCCGAAACCGCCTTCGTGCGGCAAAATGCCGTAGGAAAAATATTTTACACCATGATCGCCCCGTTCATCGGGATGCGTGCCGCCTTTACAAAGCGTTAAGTGCATCGTTTTATCCTTGCAACCGCAACCGTATTTACAGTCGTTTAATAAAGCCACACCGAAATTCGTTTCGGAAAGATCGCTCCACTTATGATTGCAGACTTCAAATTTCGCCTGCTCCTCCCCCGTGTTGCGCGTGGTGGGACGCTCCAGCCAGCCGAACTGAATTTCGTTTTTCACCGTCGGGGAAAACACGTCGGTTTCAAAATACGTCCGCAAAAGAGCATGATCTTCCTGCCAATCCAGCTTGTTTTCAAAGGTAACGAGAGAAGAGTACGCGTCGAACACGATGTCCGTGACCATACTCGACGATTCCCCGAAACGATATTCGCAACGGATACGGAAAGCGTGCGGTCCGTCGGAAACGACTTCTTGCGATACGCAACGCACTTTCTTTTCGATCATGGGAAGGTCGGCGTCCACGTCCCAGTTGTCCCAAAGACGCGGGACGTCTTCGCAGATACGCAAATCGTTGAGCAAGCCTCCCGCAACTTCCCTGCCGCCGCAAACATAGGAAACGATGCGTCCGTCTTGTATCTTCGCCTTGCCGAAAGGCGTTTTCAACACGCCGTTCTTATAGGAAAAAGGGCTCTTCGCATATCCCGCCGTCCGCTTTCCCTCCGCAAAAGCGGCGAAAGCAAACCTGCCGACGCGGTGCGGTTTTCCGTCAAAGTCGGTATATTCCTGCTCGCCGTCTTCCGTTTCCAGCGTTTCTTCCCTGAAAAAGGAAAGGGTGTTGACGTACGGCTGTGCGGCGGGACGAACGTACGATTCGCATTCTTTGAGCGCTTGGGAAACTTCGCTTTTCGCAATGTCGTTGACCTTTGCAATGCACGTGCCGGGCAAAATGTCGTGAAACTGATTGAGGAGCAGTACGTCCCACCACTTTTGCATTTTTTCACCCGACGGCCCGCCGTCGGAAACGGCGGAGATAAATTCCGCGTCGTGCAGCGCAATTTCCAGTTTGCGGTTATTTCGCTTGATATCGTGGTGCATGGTAAGCGTGCCGCGGTGCAATTCGAGATACAATTCCCCCGCATATACCGGCAAATCGCGCGACGCGAGTTTTTTCATGAACGCGCTGACGGTGGTGTGCTCTACCCGCGCGTCGCGGAAAGTATCTTCCGTGTCAAGCGCGGTGCGCACCATGTTTTCGTCGGGCCCCCCGCCCCCGTCGCCGTAACCGTACGCTATGAGCGCACAGTCGCAAAGGTGTTTGTTCATCGCGTTATCCAACCGCGAGTACACCGTGCGCGGGTCCGCGGGCGTATGCGTCGTGTTGAAATGCGCGGTAACTTCCGTTCTGTCTATCCCTCTCCAACGAAAAGAATCATAGGGAAAGCGGTTGGTATCGTTCCAGCTGAGCTTGGTCGTTAAAAAATACTTCACGCCGCACCCGCGCATGATCTGCGGCAGAGCACCGCTGTAACCGAACGTATCGGGCAGCCAAAAAGTGTCCGCGGTGTAATCGAAATGCTCTTTGAGGAATTTCTGCCCGCGCGTAAACTGGCGGATAAGCGCCTCGCCGCCCGTAAGGTTGCAATCGCACTCCACCCACGCAGCGCCGTTCGGTTCAAACTTGCCCGCCTTCACGCAAGCCTTGATACGGTCAAAAAGGTCGGGATACCCCTTGCGTATCCAATCCATATAGAGCACGCTGGACATGATAAAGGTATAACGCGGATATTTTTCTAACAATCGCACCGCGTTGACCGCAGTGCGCACAGCCTTGTGTTTCGTTTCTTCCACCGGCCAAAGCCACGCCGTATCGAGATGACTGTGCCCTATGAGTCCCACGTACGGACTTTGCGGACGGGGCGCTTTCGCGGCGAAAAACCGATCGAGCAGCGCCGCAGCTTTAACGACGGATTCCCTTTGCGGACGCTGCGGCAAAAGCGACAAAACGCGGAACAGTTCTTCAAATGCGCGGAATTCCTCGCCCTTGCGCCACGGACTTTCCCCGCTGCGATAATAAGAGAGCAGCAAGCGCAGTTTTAAGAGAAATTCATGCAAGTCGATATCCGGTTCCACGGCGTAAATGCCGTGAAACACGCATTTTTCGCGATACCCCGACCAACCGAAAGTCGTTTTACCGTCGTACGGCATGGTGCCGTACATCGTGTGTCCCGCATACGCCTCGATACAAAGCGCGGCGCCGTCGGGCACATCGCAAAGGTCCACGAAGCGGTGCAATCTTTCCGAGGGCGTGCCGATATTCCGCGCCCAGTCGGTCATGTCAAGGGGTTTGCCGTCAGCAAAAATAAGGTGCTCCACTCCGTCGGTATCGCATTCCAGCCACAGCGGGCGGGGCAAATCGGGAAGTTTGCAGAGAAAATTCGCGTAAACAAAATCTCCGCCCCATGTAAAGCCTTCCGAAACGGGAATTTCTTCGCCGTCGGAAAGAAGTTTCACGGAAAGCGGAGTGCGCGATAAAACGACGAAAGGCTCGTAAACGTCCGCCAGCCGTTCTATCTTGGAAGCCAGTCGTTCCAATTGTTTTAAATTATACATAATAAAATTATCCTATACAGATTTATCCGAAACGGCGTTGCTCGCCTTGATGGATTTGCGCTTTGCCTCGCTGCCGATCCGCTCGAACACCGCGGTGCAAAGCACGTCGATGATATAAGACTGCGCGACTACCGTCGCCAGCGAACCGCCTTCGTACGCCGCCTCCTTTCGACAGGAAAGCAAAACGTAATCGGCAAATTTTGCGAGAGGCGATTTGGAATAGTTCGTGATGACCACGATAGGCGTGCCGTTTTCCTTGCCGATCTCGGCAAGATGTATGATATCCTTCGTGCTCCCGCTCACGCTGACTAAAATGAGCAGATCCTCTTTGCCTAAATTTGCAGTAATGATCGCCTGATTGTGCACGTCGCAGGAATCTTCCAAATTGATGCCCGCTTTCATCAATCGGTTTTTTGCCTCGTGCGTGGCGATGGTGGAATTGCCCACCGCAAAGACGCACGCCTTCCGCGCGCCGATGATGAGATCGGCGACTTCCAGACATTTCTGATAATCGATCTGCTCGCAAGTTTCCTTGATGGCGCCGATCATCTGTTCGGCAATGCTTTGCGGAATACCTTGAACATCTTCGTTTTCCGATACGATATCCTGGCTGAGGTGCAGCTTAAAGTCCTGAAAACCTTTGAATTCCAGCTTTCGGCAGAACCGCAGTATCGTGGCCTCCGCCACGCCGAGCATATCCGCAAGGTCGGTGATGGAGAGGTAAATCAAATCCTTTTTATCGATCCTGCAAATATGATCTATGAGTTTTTTTTCCGTTTTGGTAGCGACGGGCCGCACCGACTGGATGCGGTCAAATACTTTTCCTATCATACCGTCTCCTTTGTAAAAATCCGTAATTTTTCAACTGCATTATAACATACTTCTTTACGAAAATCAAAAGAATCGGTGAAAATTTTTTTCATTTTAGAGCTCCCAACGCGTCTGAATACCCCGTTCGTGCAACAGTTCTTCGTAACGTGAAAAGCTCTCTTTCCGTTCCGAGACCTCAAAAGGAAGCAAGTTTTCCCGTGCGCAAAACGCCGCCAGATATCCTGCGGATTCGCCGACGTTCCATTCGACGGGGTGCAAGCGGAAACAGCCGTTGGTGAGGTGCGTCGTGCCGATGTTCTTGCAAGCGGGAAGGAGATTTTTCATGCGGACGGGAATCAATGCGCCCAGCGGTATGGTAAAGGGACGCGCGGGACGGAAAAAGAAAGAATGCGTCCGCGTGGTGATGTGCAGATCGATATGATATAATCCCACGCCCACGCTTTGCGGCAATACGGCGGGAGAAGGGTCTCCCTTATCGATGATATTTTCCGCCGTAACGGTATACTTTGCACGGATACGCCGCGATTCACGGATATAAGGCTGTTTTGCCAGCCCGTCCGCCGTTCCCAGTACTTCCTTGTTGAGCCCCAGCCCGCGATAACCGCCTTCCGTCTGCAACCAGTAAATCAGGCTAAGTGTTAGCTGACGGGACATTTCGAGATTTTCCGCGTCGTTTGCCGATTCAAATACGTTATCCATAAAATAATCGTTTTGCGGCCAGTTGATGAGCGTAACGTCTTTCGGCGCAAACCCCGCTTTGAAATGATGAGACGACACAATCCTGCGATAGGTGAACAATCCGAAGAGCGGATTTCCCTTTTCGTCCTTTTCCCCGTTGAAAAAACCGAATCGTTTTGCCCGCCCCGTAGAAGAATCGGGCCCATACATGCTGAGCACGGGATAATCGTCGTACGGCATACGCATTTTGCGGAAATACTCATACGCATAGGGCTTTTCGATAACGCGCTCTGTCCCGTCTTCCCAATCGCACGCAGCGACGTACGTAACGGGCTGCATATCGAGGGGATCGCCCTTTTCGGGAGCGAGCGCCTCCCCCGTTTCCCCGCGCGATTCCGCGCCAGTGACATATTCCGTCCCGGAAAGCGGCAGGAGCTCGCCCGTGTCGGTACCGTCGAGAAAGTATTTCCCCTCCAGCAAAAATTCGCCCTTTTCTCCTTTCACCGTCACACTGCGGATAAAATCACCGTCGGTGTGGCAGGAAACGGCTTTGACGTTATACAAAATATTTAACAATCCCGCGTCTGTAAAAGGCTTGAGCATTTCCTCCAGAAAGGAAAGCGCGAGTTTCGGCGGGTGCGCCAAACGAGACACCGAGGAGCCGCCGGGGCAGAAAAACTTTTTTTCCTTAAGCTCGTCCGCGATAAACGGGTGATTTCTGTACCACGCCCGCACCTTTTCGCGGTAAGCGTGATACGTAGCGCTGCAACCCGTCGTTTCGATATATTTATGTTCGTCGGGAGGGACCGCCTGCGAAGTCAGCTGTCCGCCGATCCAGTCGGTCTCTTCCGTGAGGACACAACGCATGCCCTCCGTACATGCGGCGTACGCCGCCAGCGTTCCGCCGAGCGAGGCGCCGATCACGATAACGTCAGCTTTAATTTTTTCCATTTTTGCACCACCAGCGATAAGCGCCTTCCATGCCCGCAGTGTTCAGCAGTACGCTTATTTCCGCGCGGCGGGAAGTTTTTTGCCTTAACAACGGCAGCCAACGCTGCGCGGAACCGCACACGCCGCCGCCGAAAATCATGAGTTCGTATTTCTGTGCGCGGTAAACGGTTTCCATCGCCTCGCACAAATCGTTTAACCATTCGTCGGCAACGGCGCGAGAACGCGCGTCTTCGCCGAAAAACACCTTTTCGGGAACGGTCCCCGCCGCGGCGCACTTTTCTTTCAGCGCGCTCGCGCTGACGTACTGCTCGATACAGCCGCGCTGTCCGCAGTTACACGTTTTGCCGTTCGGACGCATTACGAGATGACCGAACCGCCCGTAACGAAAATCTTCGCCGAACACGACTTCTTTACCGTCGAAATACGCGCCGCCCACCCCCGTTCCGAGGGTGAGCATGACGGCGGGCACATCGAGTTTGCGGCGGTACGCCTCGCCCAGAAGGGCGGCATGCCCGTCGTTGAGAGCGGAAGCGCGTACGCCGTATCTTTCTTCCAGCCAATTTTTGATATCGAAACCCGAATAACCTCTCAGATTGTCCGTCGCGTAAACGCAACGCCCGCGATAAGGGTCAATATCCCCCGCGCTGGAAACGGCGATCCCGTCGATATTTCCGTATTTCCAGCATTCCACCGACTGCGCGACGGCGCTTTGAATCGTTTGCAGACTTTGTGCCCGCGTAGGAAATTTCGCCGTTTCGACGAGGTTTCCTCCGATAAATACGCCTCTTTTGATGAACGTACCCCCGATATCGAGGGCTATGACGCGCTCCGTCATCCCTTCACCGCCCCGACGACCACGCCTTTGGTAAAGTATTTCAAAAAGAACGGATAAGTCAGGCAGATGGGGAGCATGGACAAGATGATTGTGGCGGCGATGATATTTTGTTCGTATTTGAACTTATCGCCCATAACGATAGGCGCGTTGGGGTCGCGGAACTGATCCGAAAGGTTGATGATATAAAAAGGCAAGGGATACAGTTCGGAATGCGACGCCGAAATATACATCAGCGCATTGAAGTAGTTGTTCCAATACACCACGGCAGTAAACAAACATACGGTGACGATCATCGACATGGATATCGGCATGATGATACTGAAAAGAATGCGCAAATTGCCCGCGCCGTCGATGCGGGCGGACTCCTCCAGCGCGGGAGGAATACCTTCAAAAAACGCCTTCATCAAGATGAGGTGGAACACCATGACGGCATTCGGCAAAATCATGGCGAACAGCGTGTTGGTCAGGCCGAGCGAGGAAACGAGAATGTAATTGGGCACCATGCCGCCGGAAAACAACATCGAAATGAAAAAGTATATCATGATGGTACGGCGGAGGGGCAATTCCCGTTTCGACAGCGGATAGGCGGCTAGCATCATGCAGAGCACGCTGACGATCGTTCCGCAGACCGTGACGACGATACTGACCAAAAACGCCTGATAAAACTTCGGCTCGGTGAGTACGCTTAAAAGAGCGAACCCGTCCCACTTCGCCGGCCAGAACACGACGGGCAGCGAATGGGTGGAAAGGCTTGTTGCGAGGATATTGACTATGGGCATAAGGGTAAACAGCGCGAACAAGAACAGCAGAAATCCGTTTACTATGCCGAAGGCTACGTCCCCTCTGCTTTTGGTACAGCTTCTTGCGGTTGCCATTTTACCATATACTCCTTTTGAAAACTTTTTTACAGAACAGATTTCCGCCGACGACCAAAATAAGTCCGACTACGGAGTTGAACAACCCCGCCGCCGTCGTCAGCGCATAACTGCCGCCGTTCTTGATAGCGAGTTTATAAATATACGTACCGATGATTTCGCCCGTCGATTCCGCCGTAGGCGTGAGCATGGCGTATATCTGTTCAAAACCCGCGTCCATCAGATAACCGATACGCATGATGAAGAGCACCGCGATCGTGCCGGCGATACCGGGCAGGGTGATGTAAAATATCTGCTTGACCTTGCCCGCGCCGTCGATGCGCGCCGCCTCGAACTGTTCCTGGTCTATCGCCAGCACCGCGCTGATGTACGCGACCGCAGACCAGCCGATGTCCTTCCACGCCGTAGTGAGCACCATAAGCCAGGGAAACTGCTGCGCGTCGGAGAGATTCACCGTGCCCAGCCCCATCGCATGGAGCAGGGTATTGAGCGCACCGACGTTCGGGTGCATGAAGGTTTCAAACACGCTTGCTACGATCGCCCAGGACAGAAAGTGCGGCAGATAGATGATGGACTGTATCGCCTTGGACGCGGGGCGGCTCTGCACCTCGGTGATCATGATGGCGAGCAAAATGGGTATGGGAAAGACGAGCAGGATTTTCAAAACGCTGATATAGAGCGTGTTGCCTAAAATGCGCATGAAGTCGGAGTTCGCGGCAAAGAGTTTTTCAAACTGCGCGAAACCGCTCCACGGCGTCATGATGATGGACTGCACCGCCGTATCGTATTCCGTAAGGTCTATCTCTTCCTTGAACGCCATGATAAGGCCCGACATGGGGACATAACAGAACACAAAAGCGAGTATGACCGCAGGCAACGTCAAAAGCAAAAGATTCCCGTACCTTTTGAAACTGCCGTTTTGCGTTTTACCTTTCGTCGTCATTTTTATCCGTTGACTTCCTTTGCGTTATTGTACCAGGCGCGGATCTCGTCGACAGACTCCTGCGTGCCGGCGGCAATCCACCCCGCCTTGATGCTGTCCACCGTGACGGACGCGTCCGAACCGTAAATCATTTTCGTGATTTCCGCGTTGAAATAATCTTCCATGCCCGCAGCATGCGAGGAATACGTTTCCAAAGCAGGCGCGAAGGCTACGGGATTGAGCACACCCTTCAGCCCGTCGGCAAAAGCGTCGGTGTTGGTGGCTTTCCACTGCATATAATAATTGTCGTTGCCCTTGATGACGATCTGCGTCCAATAGGTGTTGTAAATATTGTCGTTGGTACCCGTAAGGAAATGATCCGCACTGGTTTTATCTTCCGCAAAAGCGGGCAGCGGTTCGTATTCCTTTGTCAGGCTGTTGTATTTGTAATGCGTACCCAAATCCCCCGCCACGATGCGCACGAAGTTTTCGTCGCGGAGCTTTTCCTGGATATAATACATGACGTGTGTGCCGGTATCAGCCATCCAGTTGGGTATGACGGTAACGTAGCTTACACCGCTCGACTGCCAAGTGAGCTTTTCTCCGTCTTCGTTTTCAAACGCATAGGCGAAATCCACGCAGTCGGCGGTTACTTTAGAATACGCTTCGAGCTGCGCGTCCACCGTGGCCATTTCCCAGAAATTCGACAGCGTGGCGATGGACTTGCCCTGCGCAAAGTTCTGCGCACAGGTCTGGAAGGAGTTGGACTGCATAGCCATATCCAAAAGCCCTTCCGAACGGAGCTGTTTCATAAAATCGACATAATCTTGCAATTCGGGATGCTCGGCGAGATAGGTGAGCTGACCGTTCACTTCCGACCATTCCTGCTCGATTCCCAGCGCCGCGGCGATGGGACCGACCACGTAAATGTTGCTCGGCAGGCTGAATGCCGTGTTCGAACCGGTGGACTTTTTGAAAGCCTTCAAAAGTTCCACGAAATCTTCCAGCGTATCGGGCACTTCGGTAAAGGGTTTTCCCGTGCGCTCGTTGACTAATTTATACATCAAATCCTTTCGGATGATGATGGACTTATCGATGTTGTTGTTGGACGCGCTGTCGGGTATGCCGAGGATCTTTCCGTCAAAAGAAACGGCTGCCCACGCTTCGGGACTGATGGCGTTTTTCATCACGGAAAATTTCGGAGACGCCAGCACGTCGCTAAGGTCCGCAAACGCCGCCGCCTTGACCGCATAGCGGTTGAACTGGTTCTTGGTGAGTTTCAGCGCGTTATAGGTCTTATCCTTATCGACAAAAAGGTTGTTGATGTTGGTTTCCGCAGCCGAGCCTGTGGGCAGCTGATCGTAGGTGGTGTTATATCCCGTGATTTCGTTGATCAGGGGAATGGCTTTGTTGGACTGCATGCTGTCCGAAACGTACGGCAGAAGGATTTTAAGGTCGATTTTCTGCGACACGTCCGCATCGGGGTCGACTTTCGCGCGCTCCGTCTTTTTAAAATTACAGCCGGAAAATGTTCCGATTGCAAACAGCGCGCACATTAAAAATATCAGAATTTTTTTCATGATGCACCTCCGGTTTTTTAAGAGCGCGGCTGAGCCGCGCCCTTACCGATTTACTTTTTTAAGCGTTGGCGGGAACGTTGACGCCCGACATGTCCTTGATGACGATTTTAACTTCCGCAAATTTCGCCGCGTCGGTCAGGAATGCCTTTTCGGGGGCTGTGCCGCCGAGAGCGCTGAACCATGTACGGAATCCCGTACCCTGTTCGAACATCACCAGCATTTGATTATCTTCAAGCGCCGCAAAAAATTCTCCAGCAACGGTTTTACCCGTGCCCGCATCGGTTACGTCGGTTTTTACCACCGTTCCGTCCACGACTGTATAAATATAGCTCCAATCCGCAAACTTAATCAAAGCGCCCGTCGTCTTGTCGATGACGGCGTTGTAAATCCAGCCGAGTCCGGTCGGTACAGAGCCTTCGAAACTCGTATCGTACACGCGGATAGAACCGGTGGAAGATTCGCTTTGCTGATTGTACATAAATTTAGGTTCGTTATAGAGCTGATCGGCAAACTGCACGTAATGTTCGGGGAAAATGACCTTCACCGTTCTTTCGAATTCCGCTTTCAGCGCGCCGTCCGTCGCATCGGTGACGATATACTTCACGGTATATTCCCCTATCTGCGCGGTATTGACGGCATTGAAAGACGTATCGTCCACGGCTATCTTATCCGCACCGACCTTAACGTCGGGAGCGAACGTACCGTTATCGTCGTAAAATTCTACGTCGCTCAAAAGGTCTTCTTTGGTGAGAGACGTGTTCTGTACGACTTCGTAAGCTGCCGTGCCCTTCATGATATACGGAAGCTGATTCACATAAGCGTCGGTAACGGTTTCGCCGCCCTTCGTGATGCGGACCATGTTGCCGTAACGGTACATTCCGTCCATATACGTCATCTGACGGCCGTCGATATCCCACATGTTACCCATGTCTTTATCGCCCCAGTAATCGCCCGCCGCCACGGCTTTGCCGTCCGCAGAGTAAGCATACCAGTTGCCGTTTTGCGTATAACCCACCACCAGCGCGTATCCTCCGACGGGGATTTCAAACGTCGTGGGAACTTCCAAACGAGTCGGGAACATATTGTTTTCGTCCACGGTATATGCCATGACGCCTTCATATCCCCAGACCACCTTGCCGCCTTTTTCAAAGACGAGGTAGGTCGCCGCCGTATCCTGCAGGTTGACGGTCATCGGATTTTCCGAAACGTTTTTCAAAATAAACGGGTCGTCGTAATCGCGAATTTTTCCTTCCGCATTGGGGTTCTTGAGCGCTTCGGGCAGTTCGCCGTCCGCAGTCGATTCAAAATACATATTTTCCGCAACACGGATACGCGTTCCGACCACGTCTTCCATACCCTTGCCGCCGCGCGCAGACTTGAATTCCACATAGTAATTGGTTTCGGAAGCGTCAACCACCGTCAACGTGACTTCCTTTTCCAAAACGTCGCCCATGCTGTTCTGTGCCTGATAGGTTATGGTATAATCCTTTGCTTCTATCAGTCCCGTTTCCTCATTTCTCGCCAGACCGCCGATATCGTAAACGATAGTCTGCAAAGGTTCGCCGTCTTCGGTTGCCACGACGACGTCGCTCAAAAGGTTTGTAAACACATCTTCGCCCGCGCGAGTCTTGTTATAAAGAGCCGCGTCGGAGTAAATAACGGGCATTTCTCCGACTTCCCAGGCGATCTCGCCCGCGACTTCCTGCCATTTCGCATAGAGCGTCGTATCGGCATTCACCGTATCGGTATCGAATTTCCATTCGTTCGTGCACGCGCTTTCCTTATACCATGCGACAAACTCGTGCTTTGCATACGTGGGATCGGCGGGTTTTTGCACTTTGCCGCCCTTTTCCACCGTCTGTTTCGCAACGGCGGAACCGCCCTGCGAATCGAAAGTCACTTCATAAGTGACAGTTTGGGGTTTTTCCTCTTCCTTCTTGCATGCGACGAGCATCACACTGCTGAAGGCGAGAATCACGCCCAGACATAGAACTGCCCAAAATTTCATCTTTTTTTGTTTGCTCATATTTTGCCTCCCCTGTTTTGATTTTTAATTTTTATTTGCCTTATCCGCTCTTTTCGCGCGCTTACCGAAGAGCACGAGAGCGATTCCGCTCAAGATTACCGCCAGCGTCGCCGAAGCGAATTCCGCCGAAGAATTGCAGCCCTTGCAGCCGCCCTTTTCGGGTTCGGGCGTGGGCTCCGGATCGGGATCGGGCGTGGGGTCGGGCCCCGGCGCGACCTGATCGGGACGCAATCCGTCCGCGGGAACCCATTCCCCGCTGTCGATATAATAACGCGAGAGTTTGACATCCAAAACGTTATTGAGATTTTCCATTTCCTCCGCGATACGCGTAATGGCGTACCCCGAAGCATAATCGCGCGCGTTGGTCTGTATACGGTAAACTTCCGCACGGATTGCCATGATCTCTTCCGCAGTGCCGAAAGGCATTTCTTTCAGCGCGTCGAGCGCCGCATCCCATGCCACAGCCTTATCGCCTTCGATAGCGTAAAGTTCCTTTCTCGACTTCATCTCCTCCGCGAACGCCGCAAGCAGTTTATCGATGCTCTTATGCGGAAGGATTGCCGCGTTACCGTAAATACCGTTGGAAAGATACTCCACCGCCTCGGGACTGTTCATGATAGTCTTCGAATCGAATATGACCGTCCCGAAGGAACCGCCGCTCAGCGCGGCGACCGCCTGTACGACTTCTTCATAAGGGTTCATACCCATGAAGTACGGGGCAATGCCGCCGTAGTTATAGCTGATATTGTCGAGCTTTGCGATCATCGCCGCGATTTTCTGCGTAACGGTGTTCGCATTCTGGTAATACGCCATCGGCGTGGCGACTTCTATCCAGCCTTGTTTGAACCAGTATTCCCAATCCTGACATTTTTTCGTAACTACGTCGCTATCGGCGAAAACCGAGGTGGACATGATGACGTCGGTATTGGAATACGTTTCCGCCGAACCGCCACGCATCGTCTCTACTTCCCGCACCATGTCGTAAATTTCCTTTACGAACTCGTTGATCTGACGGACTTTGAAATCCATCCATGCGCTATACAGTTTTTCCCAAACGAAACTCGTTCCCTTGTTCAAATCGCGTTTGAGTTTTGCAAGCGTCTGCTGATTTTCGGCATAGCCTTGTTCCGCGAGGAACTTTTTGGCGGCGTATTCCGAATAACCGTGATCGTACGGCACGTTTTTGTTGTCCGCGCTGTAACCGTAACCGTTTTGCACGGGATAACGGATATAGTCGAGGTTGATTCCGTCAAGATCGTATTCCGTCAGCAATTCTTTATAATATCCGAGCAGGAACGCCCTGACATCGGGATTGGACGGGTCGATGAACTTATATTTACCGCCCTCGAACTGCGTGTACTGATTGCCTTGATAATCGGTTATAACCCAGCCGCTCCGCTCTGCCGCGTCGGGCGCGAGCTCGTCGCTGTTGGGAAGCTGCCCCGTCAAAATGTTAGATTCTTCATAACCTTCATACCCGACAAAGAAATCTTCCACCCAGGCGTGCACTTCGATGCCGAGCTTGTGCGCTTCACCGATAAATGCGCTCAAATAATCTTTATACGGGCTGTAATCGCAGTTTTTGAATTCAATATGATAGTCGACATATTCGGAGTCCGACGACATCGAATAACCGTTCCAGAACGTTTCCAAATATACGGTGTTGAAATTGACTTTTTTGAAAAGCTCCAGCGTTTCGCGGATATCCGCCGCGCTCGTTTCCTTGCCGATGACGGGGCGGTGCCATGCCGCAATGCTCATGACCGCAGGCGCCTGATAGGAAAGACTTTCGATGCGGTAGCAAAGGTTGAGCACTTCGAGGTAACTGCCGTAAAAATCGGCGAGCGTCACGTTGTCGATAATGCCCTCTTCTTCCTGACGGGCGATTTTTTTCGCATAACCGTAAAGCGTTTCCACCGCTTCGCCGTCCGCGCTTTCACCGATGAGCGCATCGGCGGAATCCTTATAGCCCGCCCACAGTTCTTCCACGTTTTCGTTGAGCTTATATTTCGCGTCGATAGCCGATTGCAGTTTGGAATTGACCGTTGCATAACGGTTGACGGCAGTCGTTACGTAAGAATCGGGCGTAGTGGTGATGGTGACCGTACCGTCTTCCGCCACTGTGACGCGCGCACCGTTAAGGGCGTTTGCCGTAAGGAAGGTTTCCGCTGAGCCGTTGCCCGACAAAATGAAGGACTCGCCGTCGCTCAAAAGATTATCCACCTGCTTTGCATGCGATTCGATGACGCCTTCAATGGGATAAGCATCGCCGCTGCTCGTCTTGCGAACGAGAATTTCGTAACCCCATTCGTTGCACCCTGTAAAGTTTGAAAATTTCGCGCTGGCGGGGTTGTTCGATTTATCGTAATTTTTATCGTAATACATGAAATAGTTTTCCGCGCGATACCCGGGGAAGGGCAAATTTCCGTTCAAATCGTCGAGGTCGGTGTCTTTGACGGGCGCAGTCGGATTCTTTGCCGTAAGTTTGAGAGACGCGGATTTGTTCAAATCGACGAATTTCATGCCGACGAGTTCCACTTTATCCCCTACGCGGGAAACAAGGTCGTTACCGAGCAGAACGCGGCGGGAACCGTGAATGCTCAAAACGAAATCGCGCGAACCGATATCCGACATATTCGTATCGCGGACGTTGCGCACTTCCATGATCTTAAAGCTGCCGTCTTCCTGCAAAGAGCACAAAATTTCCGCGCCGAACTCGTTCTGCTGCGTCTGCGTGCCCCATTCGCTGTTATAATACACGGCTTCGCCTTCATCTCTTCTGCCGTTTATCTTGTCGATACCGATACGTACGGTCTTATCGGTCACCTTATCGCTGGTACCCGTACCGTAAATTTCTATCGCGCCCGCGTAATCGGGGAAATATACGTTTTTCTGCAATGCCGTGCCGATCGCCGCGGATTCCCACTTTTCGTCGTTTTCCGTCAGCGAAATGACAAGCCCGTTGACGGGAATATAAGTATTGCCGCCGCGGTTCTTCTCGCTGAGCACGTATTTGCTGCCGGAATACTCGAACGCATATTCGTAAGCGTTTTCCCTTACGGGCGTATGCGAGTAAAGCCATTTCGTGGTGTACACGATGCCGCCAGAATATCCTTCCGCATCGGCGCGGAAAGAATTGATCTTCAACACGCCCCAAGAGGCTTCGCCTTCGCTGATTTCCCACGGGTCAGTGGTATTGATCACGTGCGAAGAACCGTTCAGGGTAAACGTCGCGTCCGCCGCAAGCGCTTCCGTCGGACGGAAGGTCGCAAGCACGCTCGCGCAGGTCGCGGCAAGCACGACGGAAAGCAGCAACAATATCACCTTTCTTTTTACCGTTTGCATGTTTCACTCCTTATCTTGATAATATCGAGGTCCGTTTCAAACATTCTCGCCCACGGCTGCACCGCTTTTTCCACTTTGTAGCGGCACGCCACGCTCGGGAGCAACGAACCTATATAACCGTTTAATTCCTCTTTTACTTTATCTGCCACGACGCCGTCTTTTCCTCCCGCGTTAAAATAATTGAGCCCGATACCGGGGAGAAATTCTTCGCAAAGCTGTTTGCGTACGCGGGAACAATACCCTACGTCTTCATAATATCTCAGTGCGAGAAACTGCTCGTGAGCTTCCGTTTTGCCGAAATGCGTGAACATCGACGCCTGAAAGATCGCCGTACCCAACGTGTTGGAACTGGTATTCCAGCCCGCGTAAGCCGCAAGCCGCATGAGACAGTCTTTTTCTTCCAGCATGCCGACGAGTTCCGTATCTCCGCCGTTGACGTACGCGATGTCCGCTACGGCGACTCTTTCGCCTTTGTTCATGCGATATTCGATATTCTGCGTAAATTCGATGAGGCAGCGCTCCACTTCATAAGAACGGAACGTCCCCGACGTGTTGGCGCTGACCATATCTTTCGACGGCACATTGATAAAAAGCGTAAAATCCGCGTCGTCGTCCAGCACACACCCCGCCGCTGTAAGCTGGTATTTTACCGTTTCCCCTACTGGTCTGTCTTCGTAAAGAGGAATTACCGCCGGACCGAACGCGCTTGCCCAACGCAGCCGCACGCGCGGCGTGCCTTTGACGGAGTTAATATATCTTGCAACGAGCGTCATGCCCGTTTCGTCGCAACCGGGATAAATCGCCGTAACGTTTTGCTTATGCGTTTCCTTCACGTAAGCGCGTATCTTGCGCTGATCCTGCGCGATGAACCCGTATACGCTGGAATCGTCCTGCGGGAGCACGAGATAATCGATTTCCTTTCCCGCCATATCCACACTGGCAAAATCCAACTGTAAATTGACGGCACGGCGGGCGAGATAATCGCTTAGATACGGTGCGACTTTCCTTTCGTTTTCCGCAAGCTTTTCCGCATCGTAAGGAAGGGCAAGCTCGCGCCTGTCGCGCGCTTCGCCTACCAAAAATATTTCTCTGCCGCAAATGCCGTAATAATCGGGCTCTTCGTCGTCGCTGGAATATTGCGGGCAACGCATTAGCAGATGAAACGCGTAAACGACCATTTTTTCGTTACACGCGCGCAGTTTTTTGATTAAATTCAGCCGCTCTTTCAATTCTTCAACGCTGTAAAAATGTAGTCTGCTCGGCACGATGCCGCCGTATAAGAGCGTATCCACGGAAAGCACCAGGCAGTCGGCGTCTTTCGTTTCTTTTATCAGAAACTCCTCGATTTTTTCATAGGATGCCGGCGTCTTTTTATCCCCGAGTATTTCCCGCGGCGCGGTCACGAGTTTGAACTCCTCGTTCCCCCGCAGTAATTTTTCCGGAAACTTCGCGTTGCACGGCCTTTCGTCCAAAGGCAAATATACGATCTTACGCATTCTTTTCTCCTGCGGCACCCGCCGCTTTCTTTTTGATTGCGGCACATTTTCCGTGCCGCACTTTATGTTTTCATTTCTGCTCCCGCGCGTTTTTCAACCTTACCGAAAAACATACGAAAACAAACCTTTATTTTAGTTGCAATACTTCGGAAAAGCGCCGCGTAATGTCTCTCGGCCGCGTGATAGAAGTTCCGATGACCACTCCGTACGGGTTGAACGAAGAAATCCGTTCCAACTGTCCTCTTTCCCAAATACCGCCTTCCACGATGACGTTCGCCTTACAATCTTTTATCAGCTTTTCAATAAAATCAAAATCGGGTATTTGAATTCCCTTGGTTTCCTTCGTGAATCCGCGAAGCGTTGTGGAAATGTAGTCAAAGCCCAGCGCTTCCGCCGTTAAGGCGTTTTCATAATTATCGATATCCGCCATCAGCTGCACGTTTTCACTCAAGGAACGAACGTAAGAAACCAGTTCTTTTAATGTTTCGCCGAAAGGACGGGGGCGCGCCGTGGCGTCCATCGCGATGACTTCGCATCCCGTTTCCAAAAGACGGTCGATTTCATCCTTTGTCGGCGTGATATACACCTCGCTGTCGGCATAATCCTTTTTAATAAGTCCGATCACTGGCACGGAAACTTCCTTTTTTATGCTGGGTATTTCGTCCGCCAGCGCGCGAATCGCAACCGCGCCCCCCGCGACCGCGCACCGCGCAAAATAATGCATGACGTCACAACCGTAAAGCGGCTCTCCTTTAGCTGCCTGGCAAGAAACGATTAATCCTCTGGGTATACGGTTTTTCATGAACGACCTTCCTTTCTGTATGAAAAAAAATTTCAAACATATATTTTTATGTAAAAATTATTTTCAGCCTTAGTATATACCATTATTATTATGTTGTCAATATCTTTTTGAAAATATTTTTATTTTTTTGTAATTTTATTGCAGTTTTTTTTCTTTTAGCTTTTATAAAAATGTTTTCCGGTAATTTTTTACCATTTAAAATAAAAAATTCGCCGCTCACCGATCGACGAAAATGATTAAAAATATAATAGTTTAATTTTTGGTTATTCAGAGAAATAACTTTATGCAAAAAACAACCGACAGCAAATTTTCAAAAAATTATGATGTCGGCGTTAAAAAAGCAAATGTATTAAAATGTCAGCGCGATCTTGATTGCGCCGTCAAGCTTGTTTTCAAAGACGTGATACGCTTTTTCCGCGTCTTTTAAGGCAAATTTGTGCGTAACGAGCGCCGTGGTATCAAGCGCGCCCTCCTTTATCAGACGCAAAATTTCGCCGCAGTCGCAGCCGTCCACGCCGCCAGTCTTAAAAGTAAGATTTTTGCCGTACATATCGGGCAGAGGCAAGATTTGAGGCTCTTCATACATGGCGACGATCACCACCGTCGCGTTGGGACGCGCACATTCCCACGCCATGCGAAATGTTTCTTTTGTTCCCGCAACCTCGAACACCGCGTCCGCGCCGCCGCGCCCGCTCAGCGCACGCACGGTTTTTTGCGCTTCGTCGGGAGAAACGACGATGACCTGCGGGTAATTTTCCTCGACGAAAGCTCGTCTATACGCGTCTTTTTCACAGACGACGACATGCGCGGGCTTTTTCAAAAGCGCGCAAAGCATGGTGCATATCCCAGTAGGACCTGCGCCGATGACGAGCACCGTATCGCCGGCCGATATCTCGCCGATTTTTGCCGCCCAGTATCCCGTAGCGAGAATGTCGCCGACAAAGAGCGCTTGTTCAAAGGTAACGCCGTCGGGAATTTTACTCAGCCCCGTATCGGCAAAGGGCACGCGGACGTATTCCGCCTGCACGCCGTCGATACGGCACCCCAACGCCCAGCCTCCGTTTTGATCGGTGCAATTATTGACAAAACCGTGTTCACAGAAAAAGCAATGTCCGCAGAACGTTTCCACGTTGATCGCCACACGGTCCCCCTTTTTTAAGTTTTTCACCGCCGTTCCGACTTCTTCCACGACGCCAACGGCTTCGTGCCCGACGGTAATGCCCTTCACTGCACGCGGAACGAACCCGCCTTTGATGTGCAGATCGCTAGTACATATACTCGCCATTGCGATCTTCACGACGGCGTCGCGCTCGTTTTCAATTTTCGGTTTCGGTTTTTCCGTCAGGCGGAAATCGCCTTTTCCCAAATATGTATATGCCAGCATCGCGTTGCTCCCCGCTAATCTTCGATAAATCTTTTAAGCCAGGTAAGGTCTAGTTTCCATTCGGAAACTAGATTTCTTCTGCGTTGCAGTTCGTTCGCCTTTCCGAGGTCGGCGCGCATTTCGGCATAGCTGCAGCGGTTGACTTTCATATACCAATCCTCCGCCTGCTCGCCCTTGCCGACGAGCTGCGCCCTGCCGATATGGATTGCCGTATGACATCTTTTACAGACCGCCACGACGTCGACGAGTTTTTGCACGCCGTTTTTTTCGTCGTACTCCCAGCGCTCGTGCGCTTCGAGCCTGTCGGTTTTGCAGCCGCATATCATGCACTTTCCGTCCGCCCGCGCATACGCATCCTTCCGGACGTAATCCCATGCCACGGGTTTGAGCACGCTGCGCAGATTTGCGTGCCAGCACCCGTCGGGCACGAGCTCGAAATTAAGTTTTCTTTCCATATTACGAACGCAGGATTTCCGCCGCGCGCTCCAGCTCCTTATCCGCGCCGCTTTCCGGAACGATGCCGTTGCCTTCTTTGGCGACAATGCCCTTTCCGTGTATACACGTTTCGTTATCCGGCCAGTAGATATATGCCGTCGTCAGCGTGAGCGCGCCGCCCACGCCGGAAGAATACGTCGTCTGCATGATGCCTTTGCCGTAAGTCGCCGCGCGCCCCGTTTGTTCGTTTTTGGTGACGACGATATGATCGTAATCGGTCACGCCGTAATGAATGAGCGCACCCATCAGCGCTTCGCTCGCCGAAGCCGTTCCGTCGTTGCCCAAAACGACTACCTTGCCGAGCGACGCGTTTTTACGGCTCTTTCCCGCATAAAAGCGCTGTTTTCCGTGTTTGGAATGGGCGACGGCGATGAGCTGATTATCCCCGAGGAAATACGAGCCGATTTCCTCCATGACGTCGAGATAGCCGCCACCGTTGCCGCGAAGGTCTAAAATGAGGTTCGTCCTGCCGCGGGAAAACATATATTGATATGCCTCTCCGAACTGTTCGGGAGAAGTATACATAAAGGAATCGTAACGGATATAAGCGGTATCGTCGGGCAGAATTTCCATCTTTTTATCCGCGCGCTCCGTTTCGACGGGCGCGCTGCCGTCTTCCGACAAGAACATATATCCCGTTTCACTGTCGGCATAAAAGACGTAACTTTCCTTGAAACTTTCCTTTTTCAGCGTGAACGGCCGTTCCCCTTCGCCGTAATCGACGTAAAGGACGAAATCGGTGTTCGCGGGAACCGCGGAAAGCGCGGCGGCAAATTCTGCATAAGTCGACACGGACGTTTTGTCCCCGCCGTATTCCACCGACGTGACGAGCCCGCCCGCCGTAATCCCCGCGCGCTCTGCGGGCGAATTGCCTATGACGGAATATATGACGGGTTCTTCCGACGCATTGAGAAAGGTCACGCCAACGCCGTACTGATTGCCCTGCGAAGTGGCGATGAGGTCGGAATATTCCTCCTTCGTATAATAATAGGAATAGGGATCGAGCAGCTGATAGGCGATGGCTTTGAGATAATCTTCCGCCGTATACTCCTTGAGTTCGCCCGTCTCCTCATCGTAGACCATGTAATTGTCCCCGATGAGCCCGAGCGCCCACTCCATGAGCTTTTCGTCGCTGCTGCGCGAGAAATAATAGGTGTAATACCCCGCGAAGAACGTGAGCGTGAGGATACATGCCGCAATCAGCGCGACAAGTATGTTTTTGATTATCTTTTTTCTGTCTGCCATGATAAATACCTTTATTTCAATAATTTATATAAGTACGTAACGAGGCGGAAAGTCATCGCGTCGGAAAAGCGGCGGATATTGAGACCCGTGGAGCGTTCTATCTTATCCAGCCTGTATGTGAGCGTATTTCTGTGCAGATATAATTTTTTGGAAGTTTCGCTGGCGTTCATGGTATTTTCCAAAAATTCCTCCGCCGTATTGATCATTTCGGGGTCGGAAAACACGCTCTTCGCGTCGCCGTCGAGTAATATTTCGAGGTATTCGTTGAGCTTGAACTTCGGAATATCTTCCAGCATCTTCACCAGCAAAAATTCCTTGAACGTATGCACTTCTCCTTTGGAATTCATCGCCGTGCTCACGCGGAGCGTGGTCATCGCCTGCTGAAAAGAAGTGTTCGCTTCCGCTACGGAGGAAACCTTTCCTCCCACCGCTATGCTGACGCGTGAGCCCGTTTCCTCGTAAATCGATTGCTGCAAAAAACCCGCGTATTCCGCCGCGGATTGATATTCGTTGTCGCCTACGTCGTCGATAAATTTCAAAAACGCGGCGATCCCTTCCTCCATGGCAACGGCGATATCCGAAGAGTTGGTGGCAAAGTTGCTTAAAATATTGATGATCTCCTCGTTTTTGGATTCCTTGTCGGCCACCACCAGCACGTAACATTCCATCTGCGGCACGTTGAACTTGCGCATGTATTTTTGCACCTGCGGACGGTTGCATTCCCCGAGCAATATCATCTTGAGATATTCGCTCTGGGAAAGCTGCAACTCGCGGTTGGACGAGCTTTCGATGAGGTTCATGATGAGGAACGCGTAGTTTTTTTCCGTTTCCCCCACGCCGTCTATCATGCCGACGAGCCGTGCGTTTTTATACTTCACCTTGAAAAACGTGCGGTTGCACGCGGCGTCGGCAAACACCGTATCGAAATCGCGCGAAGACGGAACGATGACCTGCGCTTTCGGGTCGGTGCTGACGAGATATTTCATGCTTTCGGCATATATAGTGATGTCGATGCCCGTCTTTTCCTTGACGGAGTTGAGCAAAATGCTGAGTTCGGAATCCATGATCTTCCCCTTTTGTAACGTAAAGAAAAACGGCTGTTTTTCCGCGCAAATTAAAATAATACGCGTTTAAATGGTAAAAAATACCGCTCCTCTTTTTCTATTTTACAATATTTTGTGAAATTTTACAAGGTTTTTTCTAAACGAAGAGCAAAAGCAAATACCCTAACGCCGCGCTGAAAAAAAGCAGCGCGCCGAGCACGAAGAGATTTTTCTTCCAGTGCGCGCGGTTTTTCATGATGAGCGCCAGCCCGATGCCCGCGTTTGCGGAAAGCCCCGCGGCGAGCGCGGCAAAGGATATCATGCCGAGCGAATAGCTTTGCGCGAGCAATACCGACGCCGAACAGTTGGGAATAAGCCCGACGAGCACGGCGGCAAGCGGCTGAAGATATAAATTCGCAGCCAAAAAGGCGGAGATCTTGTCCTCACCGATATAGAATATCAGCGCGCCGAACGCGACGTTGACGATAAAGACAAAGAGCAGTATCTTCAAAGAATGAAAGAGGGGGTGCAGAAAATATTTTTTCTGCCAACCTTCCGGCTTTTCGCCGCACTCCATGCAGATATCCGGGCCGTCGTAGCCGATTTTTTCCCTTCTGAAGAAAAGCAGGTTAACGAGATACCCGACCGCGACGCCGTAAACGAACTTGACGGCGATAAGGAGCAGCGTTATCCAAATCGGCGTGCCGTTGGACAAAAGCACGATGAGCCCCTCGTCCGACGCCGAAATGAAAATGGCGATGAGGGTGCCCGTGGCGATGAGCCTGTTTTCGTACAGCTTGGCGTACATCGCGGAAAATCCGCATTCGGGAACGATGCCCGCCGCCGCCCCCACGACGGGCGCGGCTTTGCCCGAAAGGAATTTTTGCAGCTTTTCGGCACAGTTACTGCTTTCTATGATTTCCAAAACGATATAAATTAAAAACAAAAACGGAAATATTTTTAAGCTGTCGAGCAGTGCGTCGAGCAATACGTCCCACATGGCTTTCCCCACCAAAATCTTTTTTGCGAAAATCTGCGGCAAAATGCTCGCCGCGGCATTTACTTGCGAACACCTTGTTCGCGTGATTTTTTATACTGTACAACAAGGCGGCGGTTTTGTCAACGATTTTTTTGCCGCGCGCGAAAACTGTTCCGCCGCCTGCGAGAACAAAACCGACGCCCGCAAAATCTATCCCGCCGCGTGTAAATCATACCGCGGTAAATTTATCCGTACCAAACGAATATACCCCGCTTATTGCCGACGTAAACCCATAAACCGAAAAACGGCAGAAAAAAAGACCGCAACTTCGTTACGGTCTTTTGAAGATTTCAAAAATTATTCTTCCGTCTTGTCTTCGGTTTTTTCTTCCGTCTTTTCAGCCTTTTCCTTTTTCTTGAAGAGATTTTTGAAGACGTTCTTCTTTTCCTTCACTTCTGCTTCGGCAGGAGCGGCGGGTTCTTCCGCGGTAGCCGCTTCGCCGGCTTCCGCAGCGGCGGCAGCTTTCGCTTCTTCTTCCGCTTTGTTCGCAAGATAGGTCTTCTTCGCTTCCGCATCGCGCGCGACGATGGTCATTTCCGTCTCTTTATCGAAGAGGTGGCAATGCTTCATATCGATAGCCATCTTGATGGTATCGCCCCTCTTGACTTCCGAACGGGAGTCGACTTTCGCAACGAGGTTGTGCGTATCGTCTACGATGGACTTGATCTCGTCGGGATTTTCGTCCTTTTCTTCCTTTCTCAGTTTGCAGTAAAGGAGCGTTTCGGAACCGAGCATTTCCACGACGTCGACGTTCACGTCGATGCAGGAGCCGGGATTTTCTTCGATGAAGTTCGCCTCGATGTGCATATCTTCCGGACGCACGCCGAAGGTGATTTCCTTACCGGTATTGAGATATCCATCGAGATTGTAGATGAGGTCGACCTTGTCTTTGCCGAGCTGGATCTTTTCCAGACCGAATTCAACATAAACCTTGTTCTTCGTGCCGGTGAGTTTGGCGTTGAAGAAGTTCATCTGCGGCGTACCGATAAAGCCCGCGACGAACTGGTTGATGGGGTAATCGTAAAGAGCCTGCGGCGCGTCCACCTGCTGCATGAAGCCGTCCTTCATGACGACGATACGCGTACCCATGGTCATCGCTTCGACCTGGTCGTGCGTAACGTAAATGAACGTGGTTGCAAGTCTGTTGTGGATCTTGGTGATTTCCGTTCTCATCTGAGCACGGAGTTTCGCGTCGAGGTTGGAGAGCGGTTCGTCCAAAAGGAAGACTTTCGGTTCGCGGACGATAGCACGGCCGAGCGCGACACGCTGTCTCTGACCGCCGGAAAGAGCCTTCGGCTTTCTGCTCAGATACATTTCGATACCGAGGATTCTCGCGGCTTCCTTCACCCTTTCGTCGATTTCCGCTTTGGGAACTTTTCTCAGTTTCAGACCGAACGCCATGTTGTCGTAAACGGTCATGTGCGGATAAAGCGCGTAGTTCTGGAACACCATCGCGATATCCCTGTCTTTCGGCGCAACGTTGTTTTTCAGTTCGCCGTCGATATA
>CASETU010000167.1 GCA_949290895.1 uncultured Bacillota bacterium | reverse complement strand
TTTTTAAAATTTTTTTTGAAAAGTTTTAACACATCGGTTTTTTATTATCAAACAAACCTTGAAAAAACCTTGATTTTGTGATATATTAACAATTTTATGTGATTTTTTAAAAACGAGCGCTATATTTCAAATAGTCAATATTTTACACGTAGTATTGTAATAATTTTGAAATATCGATAAAAAAGCATCGAAAAACGCCCCCTTTTTCAATAAGGATAGCGCAAAATTGCTTTTTATTCGGAAACCTTCTTTTTCGCTAACAGCTAAAAAACAAAACCGTACGCAAAATCGCCCCTAAAATTTCAGTAAAATTTTTATAAATCTTTTCATTGCGGGTTTATTTTGCATTTTATAAAAAAGCGGCGCGCGATAAAATCGCGCGCCGCTTTGGCAAAACGAAATTTTTATTTCATAAAAAACGTCTTATACGCGGCAACGAGCGCGCCGAGTATCGACATTACGCCGCCAACGATAGCGCCTACACCGAGCGCCGTGGGAACGGACGCGTCACCGCCGATAATCCCTTCTATCCAATCGCTTACACCTGCGGTAACCAACGTGCTCTTCACCAGCGTGGGGATAAGGAACATCAAAACCGCACCGGCGATAAACGCCGCAAGCGCGATAAATCCGAAAAGCTTTCCCTTGAAGATCGCCAAAACGCCGCCGATGACAGGCAGGAACAAAGCCAACATGATCATAACGTTAAACGTGCAGACTTCCGTTACTATCATGGAAATAACCACGTCGGTTTTTATCGAATACCCGAAAGCCGCCTGAAAGCCCGTGAGCGTACTGTCTCCGCCACCGACCTTCACAGCCGCCAAAAATCCGGCGAGACACAGCGCCAGCACGCCGAAAAACAGCGCCGCCGCACCTACCGCAAGAGATTGCGTTTTGTTCTTCTTTTTTGCCATAACTACTCTCCTCCCGAACCGCCCGACAAATGCGGTTCTTTTTTATTTACCTTGTACTTTCAAGGTTATTTAAATATAGTTTAACATTTTTTGCCAAGCTTGTCAACACTTATTTCATAATTGACTTTTCATGCAAAATTGCTCGTTATGCCGACTATATTAAATAATATCTATTTTCTTACATTCGCCGCGCCGTAATAAATTTTACGGCGCGGCGAAAACCGCAAGATTAAATCCGCTTTTTTAAGTAGAATAAATTCGTAGCGTAAAACAAAACGGCAAGCGAAAGGCAGATAAACACCTGCAATACGGGCGCGGAAAAAATGATCATTTCAAAGAAAAACGCTTCCACCTGACGGAGCACGGCAATCGGCGTAAACACGCTTATGACAGCGACAATCAAAATATCCGCCGCCCAGCCGTACCACTTGGTCTGCATAAAGGTAAGGGTATGCAAAACGCTTTCGATTAAAAGAAGAAACGCGAATTGCGAAAAGAATGCCGAAACGAAAGAAGAGTCCCAACCGAACACGCCGATGATGCTGAGCAGCTTATTCCCCGTTTCTTTCTGCGCATAAGGAAGGTCGACGATATAATATTCCAACGTGCCGATCGCCGCGACCGCCGCCGCAAAGACTACGTAATTGATCGCCGCGCCCCAAAAATAGGTCTTTTTCTTAACGCCTAAATTCATCAGTTTAGAATAATTGACGGACGCAATCAGAATGGGCGCAAGCACGCACACGAGATAAAACATACTGTAAGGCGATACCGAAGAATCGCTTTGATTATTTAAGCAAGCGTCTAATATCATATCCGCAATCATCGCAACGGCGCATATCGCCGCCACCAGATAAGCCACCCACGTGGTCTTTTTAAAGTTGACTTTGGCAACCGCCCAGGCTTTATTCATTTTCTTCACCTCCGCATTCCGCAAATTTGATAAACAAATCCTGCAAGGAAAGGTCTTCCACGTCGATATTGTTGAAAGCGGCGATCCGCTTATCGTAAATATACGCGACCTTGAATTTTCCGATATTTTCCGTTGCCAGCACGTTGAGTTTCGCACTGACGGCGTCTACGGCATCTTTCGTACCGCTGATTTTATACGCTTTTTCCGCGATGACTTCCGCGCTTTCGTTCAAGATGAGTTTTCCGCCGTCTATCATCACGATTTTATGCGCCACGTTGGCGATCTCGTCGATAAGATGCGTGGAAACAACGATGATGCGCGGGTGTTTTTCAAAACTCAAAGTCAAAAGTTCGTAAAATTCCTTGCGCATGACAGCATCGAATCCCAGCACGGGCTCGTCGAGCAAAACGATGTCGTCGTTACTTGCCAAGGACAACACCGTGGTGACCATCGTCTTCATGCCGAAGGACAGAGCGTTGTACTTTTTCTTTTTGTCGAGGCGGAATTTTTTCACCGCTTGTTCGGCAAATTCCGCATCGAACTTTTCGTCCAGCTCCTTCGCCAGCGCCAAAAGCTCCTCCACGCGCATATTGAACTGCGGTTTTGCCGCCTCGATATACCGCACGTTTTCAGGCATATTCAGCGAGTCAACCTTTTTCCCGCAAACAACGACCTCCCCTGCGCTCGCTACGATTTTTCCCGAAATCAGATTCATAAACGTCGTTTTGCCCGCGCCGTTCCTGCCCAAAAGACAATAAATGCCGTCTTCCGCCAGCGTCAGCGAAAAATCGCACAGCGCTTTTGTCTTTCCGTAACTTTTCGTCACGTTTTTAAATTCAATCATAATCCTTTACCTCCGATAATATTGCAATCAGTTTGTTTTTGTCGATGCCGAGCTTTTTCGCCGTTTCCACAAACTGCGGCAACGCGTTCTCTTCAAAATACGCTTTCCGCTCCAAACAAATCTTTTCCTTAGCGCCCGCCGCAACGCACATGCCGATGCCCCGCTTTTTATAGACGATCCCCTCGTTTTGCAGCATGCTTACGCTCTTCACCGCCGTCGCGGGATTCACGTTAAACAGCTTTGCGATTTGCGTGGTGGAAATGATCAGTTCGTCCGCCGCATAAGTGCCGTCCATGATGTCGTCCTTGATTTTTTCCTTGATTTTTACGAAAATCGGCATGGAATCGTCCGTAAACATTCTTTCCTCCGTCCTTGTTCACATGTTAGTTAGTCAACTAATTAACTAATACGCAGTATAGCATCTGAAAATCGTTTTGTCAACGCTTTTTATCAAAAAAATTAAAAAAATAATTACGGGTTTTCCGTATTCTGCCGCCGTTGCCCCGCATTTTTAAAAAAATTACGGCGGAAAACGAGAATTTTCGTTTTCCGCCGCTTTATTTTCCTTTGCAAAGTCAGCTTATAAACTTTATCCTTTTGGGATATTCCCTATTTTTTACGGCAGTTTATGACCGGCGCTTAAAAACAGCGCATACCATTCTTCGCGGGTCAAACAAACGTCCTGCGCCGCGGCAAGCTGTTTTAAGTGCTCCGTGCTCGTCGTGCCGACGATGGGCATGACGGCTTGCGGGAGGCGCAGTATCCACGCGATCGCCACGGCGGATTTCGACACGCCGTACTTTTGCGCAAGCTCTAAAAGTTTCGCGTTCAGTTCGGGATACTTCGGATTGTCTATAAACGAGCCGTCCTCCCAACTCGCCATCAGCGCCGACCACGCCTGCACCTTGATGTCTTTTAAACGGCAGTATTCCAGCGTCCCCGCCGCCCTGTCCACGCTTTCCGACGCGCTCATATTGACGTAAAGCCCCTGTGCCACCATGTGCGAATGAACGACACTGAGCTGCACCTGGTTGTATTTTACGGGAAGTTTCACGTATTTTGCAAAAAGCTCCATCTGATACGGATTCATATTCGACACGCCGAAAGACTTTACCTTGCCGCTTTTATATAAATAGGCGAAAGTTTCGTTGAGTTCTTTAAAATCGACGAGCGCGTCGGGGCGGTGCAGCAAAAGCGCGTCTAAACAGTCGGTATTCATGCGGCGCAGGCTGCCCTCCACGCTTTCGACGATATGTTCTTTGGAAAAATCGTAAAAGCCCTTGCGTATCCCGCACTTGCTCTGCAAAAACACCTTTTGCCTTAGCCCCTTATTGTTTGTAAACACCTTTCCGAGCAAAGTTTCCGATTCCCCGCCGCCGTAAATATCGGCGTTGTCCAAAAAATCGATATTGCAATCCAGCGCGCAGGAAATCAGGTTTTCCGCTTCGCTTACGTTGAGGCGCGGAATGCGCATCATGCCGAGAATGATTTTACCGTTCATAGAAAGTTCTCCCCGTTCGTTTCTTTTTATTATAGTATATCATATTTCCCGCCGACACACAATATTTATTTACCCGTTGACAAAAACATCGTTTTCTGTTAAGATAAAAAAAACGGCAAAAAACCGTTTTGTAAATTTATGGGAGGTAAGAAAAATGTTTAAAGGAATGTCAAAGGTCTGGGACATCATCGGCGAAATTTTAGCGGTCGTTCTGGTGCTGGTGTATGCGGTGCTCATCATCAACGCGAATTTCTCCTTCATACCCGAAGGAACCATCATGAACATTCTGGAAATTTTGCGTACATACGGCTCGCTTTTGTTGGTTGCGGTCGTGGGGCTGGAGGCGATTTCCAAGCGCAACGTAATATTCCAGATTATCTTCGTATTGCTGCTTGCGCTCATCGTGGTTTTCATGTTCTTCCCCGGAACGTACGAAAATCTGATCGGCATTGTGAAGAAATAAGCTTTAGCAAAAACCGAAT
>CASETU010000166.1 GCA_949290895.1 uncultured Bacillota bacterium | reverse complement strand
GTTTTCGGGGTAGACGAGGTCGGTGCCGTTGCGGATCACGGTGATCTCCTTTTGATAGCCGTAAGAGCGCAGCACTTCCGCCGCGCCGTCGGAAACGGTCAAAACATAGTCGCAGGCGTTTATGGTGTTCATGATGTAGCGCATCATAAAGTTGATGAGCGGCTTGATGTGTAAGGTGCGTTCAAAATCGTCTTTGAACTTCGTGTGAAAGGAAAAAATCGTTGGAATGCCGTGTTTTTTTCCGTACTTCGCAAAATATTTTCCCATGGTGAACGGGGAATGCAGGTGAATGATGTCGAAGGTGTTTTCCTTGAGGTATTTTTTCATCTTCGCATCGCTGCCGGGCGTGCCCTGGTAATACCCCTCCACGGAGGGCAGAGATTTTACGCGGTGCACGGGGAAGGGCTGGTTGTCCGTATAGTTCGGGAACCGCGGCACGAATATCTCCACTTTGGAATTTTCGATTTTCATTAAACTTTTGCTGTAGTTGGTGATGACGTTTGTCGGACCGTCGAATTTGGGATAATAACAATCGAGCGTCTGCAATATTTTCATTTGCCGTTAAATTCTCCTATGATTTTGTCCGCGAGCAAAAGTGCGTTTTCCACCGCCGCGTCCATATTGATGTACTTGTAATTGCCCAGCCTGCCCAAAAGATAAAGGTTTTTATATGCGGAAAGGCAGGAAGTGTATTTTTCGTAAAGCTTTAAGTTTTCGTCGCTTACCACGGGATAGTATGCGATCATGTTTTTGCCCGTTTCGTATTCGAGAGGATATTCGTAAACGACGGTGCTCTTGCCGCTTTGCGGTTTTTCCACGGTAAAGCGGCTGAATTCACTGATGCGGGTAAAGTCCTCGCTCACGGTATAGTTGACCACCGCCGCGGGCTGGAAAGGATAAACTTCGTCTTTGAAAACAAAGCGCAGCGAGCGGTAAGGGAGCTTGCCGAAACGGTAGGCTAAAAGCTCGTCCGCCTGCCCCGTGAATACGACGGGACAATCGGTTTTTTCGCCGTCGAAATATACGCCGTCGTCTTTGATTTGCAACCGTTTAAGGGCGTCGCAGCCGAGCGTTACGGAAATATTTTCGTGCGCGAGCAGTTTTTCAAACAGTGCGGTGAACCCGTTTTTCGGTTGGAACTGATATTTGTCGGTAAAGTAGCGGTCTTCTTCGGAAACATACACGGGCACGCGCCGCATGATCATGGGGTCGAGTTCCTCGATCTTTCTGCCCCACTGTTTTTGCGTGTAAAATTTGAATACGTTCTCGAAGACGAAGTCGGCAAATTCCCGAATATCGGCGTCGGGGTTTTCTTTTAATTCCATAATGGGCACTTTTTTGCCTTCGCCGTATTCCTTTTTCAATACGCTTTCGATTTTTTTCGCCTTTTCGGAGGGAAAGGTTTTGCGCAGGCTTTCCAGATTGAAGGGAACGGGAATAAAGGTTCCGTTCAGGTTGGCAAGCACCCTGTGCTCATAGGAAAACCATTCGGTAAAGCGCGAAAGGAATTCGAACACGCCTTGCTTTTCCGTATGAAAAATATGCGGGCCGTATTTATGCACATACGCGCCGTTTCGGTATTCGTCGTAGGCGTTGCCGCCGATGTGTTCGCTTTTTTCGATGACGTTTACTTCAAATCCGTTTTCCGCGAGTTTTCGCGCGCACGTTGCGCCGGAAAAGCCCGCGCCGATGACGATAGCTTTCATTTTTGTGTCTCCCATAAATTAAAGTATACACGAATTTTACTTTGAATGCAACATTCGCGCGAAACTTCTGTCGAAAAAAGAAAAATATCGTTGCCTAAAATTTTTCGCTATGTTATAATTTTATCAAAGCCGCAAAAAAACGCGGACTTTTTTTGGGGGGGGAGAATATGAAAATTTGCAAACACTGCGAATGTATCAACGGCGACGGCGTCAACCGCTGTGAAAATTGCGGCCGCCCGCTCGATAAATGCAGGGAAATCACCAAAGAACAAATCATAGAAGAAGACCGCCGCATCATACGCCGCAAGCGCCGCGGACGTCGTGTGTTTGCGTGTGTTTCCCTTATAATTTTCGTTGCGCTGTATATCACAGCCATCGTCAGGGCGGCGGGGAGCGGCAGCGGTTTCGGCGACGGTTTTGAAGAAAAAGCCTATTACATTTTGGGCTGGATATTTTCGCCCGTCTTTTTTGCCGTCTGGTTTTTGTCGGTAATCATTCCCGAAAAACTGTATAAAGCGCATTATAACGTCGATTCTTTCTTTACGTCCGTCGACTTGTTTTTAGACGGTTACGACGTCGACCGCAATGATTTACAGCCGAATTTCATATTCGACATAAAGTATAAAATCGGGTTGGTAACGTCGTATATTTTTTCCTTTCTCATCGTTATCCTTTATATTGTCGCAAGCTGAAGTGCGTGGCAGAAAACGGTCATCGGGCTTTTAAAGTAAGTAACAGAATTTATAAGAAAGCTGAACAAGGGAGGGAAATCATGAAGATATGCAAGCGTTGCGTTTGCGTTAACGAAGATGACAAAGCGCGATGTAAAAAATGTAACGCTTCTTTGGAAAAATGCAGTCAGATTCCACAAGAAGAAGTAATAACGCAAGTAAAGCGCTTGCTTAGTAAAAAAAAGGCGCTTAGCTGGGTGTTTGCCGTAAGTTCGCTTTTAATATATCTTGCGGTTTTTTTGATAGCCGCTATTTTTTGTAAGCCAGAAGTTGCGAAACGCATAGAAGATTTTGAAACGAGGGCAATGATTATAGCTGGATGGATTTTGTCGCCCGTATGTTTTGCAGTATGGTTTTTATCGGTGCTGATTCCGAAAAAGCTTTTGAAATTCAGTCGAAAATATGAAAATATTTTCAGCGAGCTGGACCAGTTTTTTCTTTGGTATGAACATGAACTGGAACCGAATTTGATTTATACGTTGCGATATAAAATATGGGTTACGTCATCTTATATTTTTGCGTTTGCAATACCCTTATTTTATTTGTGTGTATTAAGATAGGTGTTTAGTATCGAAAGGAATAGTTGAAAATGCAAAAAAAGACGACGGATATACTTCGGTCGGGAGCGATGCAAAAAAAACTGAATATCTACTGCCGCCGCGGAGGCGACAGGTTTTGGGAGCTGGACTTTTTGCGCGGGCTTTGCGTGCTCTTGATGGTGTTCGATCATTTCATGTTCAACATCTGGGGCGTGATGCCCGTCGTTAACGATATTTTGGGCACTTCCGTCCTTGCCGATGCTTATGAATTTGCCGCGGCGTACTGGGACAGCCCGCTTCGCAACACCGTGCGCTTTTTGGTGCTGTGTACGTTTTTCGGGCTGTGCGGTGTGAGCTGTACTCTTTCCAAAAACAATTTTAAGCGCGCCATGCCCCTTGTCGCCATCGCCCTCGCCATCAACGTCGCTTCGGCGATGGCAGACCGCTTTTTCGAAAGCGGTCTCGTGGTCGTTTTCGGCGTCTTTCACATGCTGGCTGTTTCGGTGCTTGTTTTTGCCTTGCTCTATTTTCTCGTGGACGTGACCGTCAAAAAGTGCAAACTTTCCGCGGCGTGGGAAAGCGTTTTAAAATGTATCCCGTCGATTTTGGGCATTTTCTTTATCGTCTTGTATTTCTCGCTGTGGGGCAGGCTGGATACTTCGAACGGCTGGGTGGTGGAAAGCGTCGTTTCGTCGTCGGATAACAAGTGGTTGACGGGCATATTCATCGAAACGATAAAATCGCCCTATCTTTATCATGCGGACTATTTTCCGCTTTTGCCGTGGGGCACGTTCGTGCTCGCGGGTTCGCTGGTCGGCAGGGCGATCTATCATACGCCCGCGAAATACGCTTTGAAAAAGCTGGACGGACCGTGGAATTCCGGTATTTGCCTCATCGGCAGACACGCCGCGCTCGTCTATATCGGGCACATGGCGGTCATTCCCGCTCTGCTCGTATTCTTTACCCTCGTTTCCATGATTTTTTAAAGGAGCTTTCAATTGAAACAACTTATCATCGATAAAAACTGGTCCATGTATGAGGCGATTAAGCAAAACATCGCCGCGTCGAATATCCAATACGCCGTATCTTTTTACGGAAAACGATATACTTTCGATAGAATTTTCCGCTATATCGAAGTGCTCGCGGAAAACTTCAAGGAAAAATATCGCCTCGGCAAAGGGGATACGCTTACGCTTTGCATGCCAAATTCCCCGTCGGCGCTCATCGCCTTTTATGCGGCGAACAAGCTCGGCGCGGCGGTCAATCTTGTACACCCTTACATTCCGCCCGAAAAACTGAAAGAGAGCGCGGAAAAGACAAACAGCAAAATCGTCGTCGTTTACGACGCCTATCCGCATAAAAACCGCCCCGATTTCAAAGCGGCGGTGCTGGAAAGCGACTGCGGCTATTTTATGGGCGCGGCGGCGAAAATGTATTACCGTTTTACAAAGAAAAAACTCGGTTGGGGCGAAAAGCTGGAAAATCTGCTCAAAGGCGGCAAGAAAAATTTTTCTCCGCCCGCACGGTTTGCCTTTGACGAGCCCGCCGTCTATCTTGCGAGCGGCGGCACCACGGGCGAGCCGAAGATCATCATGCACAACAATTACACGTTCAATTTGTTGTGCTCCAAAGCGCCGGAATTTCTGCGATACGATTTGAAAGAATATACTTCGCTCTATAACGTCCTGCCGATTTTTCACGGATTCGGTCTTTGCATCAATATGCACATGTGCATGATGATGCGCCGCACAAACATCATGTGCATCAAATTCGACGCGAAACGCTCCGCAAAGCAGATTATTAAGGAAAAGGCGAATATTTTAACGGGCGTTCCCACGATGTTTTTAAAACTTCTCGGTGAAAAGAGTTTTGCAAACGGCGACCTTTCGCATATCAAGGACGTGTTCGTCGGCGGCGACAGTGTCAGCGCAAAACTTCTGGACGACTTCAACGCCGTATTAAAGCGTCAGGGTTCGAAAGCGGAGCTTTACGAAGGCTACGGCCTTACGGAAACGGTAACGGTGTGCGTGGTCAATTCCGCGGCGCACCATAAAAAGGGGTCGCTCGGGTATCCTTTGAGCGGAACGCGGCTCGCCGTCGCGAGAGACGGAAAGTTTTTGCCTTGCGGAGAAGTGGGGGAAATCTACATCGATTCCCCGCAGTTCATGCTCGGCTACATGACGAGCGGCGATCCTTTTGAGGAGATCGACGGCGTGCGCTGGCTGAAAACGGGCGATTACGGCTGGCTGGACGAGGACGGTTTTTTATATTTCAAACAGCGTATCAAAAACATGATCAAGGTGAGCGGCGTGCCCGTTTATCCTTCGGAAATCGAAAGCGCGGCGATGAAGGCCGCGGGGGTGAAAAAGGCGTGCGCCATAGGGATAGACGACGCGGTGCGCGGTCAGCACGTACGCCTGTATGCGGAAGTTACGGGCGATAAAGAGGCTGCGAAAGCGGAAATCCTCGCCGTCTGCAAAAAGACGCTCATTTCCTACGCCGTGCCGCGGGAGATCGTCATCAAGGATCGTCTGCCCGTCAATCTCATCGGCAAGATCGACAGAAAAGCCTTGGAAGATGAGGCGGCAAAAGAAAAGAATCACGAAAGCGCGTAAAACGCGCTTTTTCTTTTTGTCTTAGCTTGTCAATTATTATGTTCTGTGATACAATAAAAACATGGCTAAGCAAGTGGAAAACGAAAATTTGATTCTGAAAGTCCAGGAAGGGGAGCTTTTTAAGTTTTTCGATACCGAAGAACGCAGGGAGATTTATGTCGGCAGCAGAAAGAGCGACGATATTTCCATAAAATCGCAGCTCGTCGATCCGCAGCAGCTGAAGATATACGCGGAAAATGGCGCGTGGTATCTTTTGGACAATACCGACGAAAACTGCCGCAGCGAAGTGCTGCTCGGCGGCAGAAAAATGAAGAAAAATCCCTCTCGTCTGGACGGCGACGTCACCATTCGCCGCAAAGGGGATAAAAAGACGGTCGTGGCGACGCTTTCCGTCGTGCGGCGCATTACCCGCCGTCACAACAAGAAGAAGATAGACCTTACCGAGCGCACCATTACTTTTGTCGGCAGCGGCGAAAGTTGCGATGTGCGGGTGGAAAACCCCCTCGTGGGCAAAAAGCATTTTTTCATCGTTTATGACGGAAAGGACTGTTACATAGAGGATTGTAAAACTTCGGGTGGCACGTACGTCAACAATAAAAAGATACGCCGTGCGAAATTAAACGATTACGACCGCATCTCCATACCCTCCGCCGCGTATACCTTTTACGGAAACAAACTGCTGTTTTCCACGTCGGCGGCGGGAATACAGATAGACGTGGCGGGCATTTCCAAAACGGTGCCGGACAGGAACTCCCGCAAAAAAACCGTTACACTGGTCAACGACGTCACTTTCCGCATCGATGCGGGGTCGTTCGTGGCGATCGTCGGCGGGAGCGGTGCGGGCAAATCCACCATACTCGATTGCATCAACGGTATCCGCCCCGCTACGAGCGGCAGGATATATTACGATACCAACGACTATTACGAAAACATCAACTCGTATAAAGGCGTCATCGGCTACGTGCCGCAAAAGGACGTCATGCACGACGATCTGACGGTGGAAAACGCGCTGTATTATACCGCGCTCCTCCGTATGCGCACCGATATGGAGCGCGCGGAAGTGATGGAATGGGTGTATAAAGCCATCAACGACGTCAAATTGAACGGCAAGGAAAAGCTGAAAATCAGTTCGCTTTCGGGCGGACAGAGAAAGCGCGTTTCCATCGCAATGGAACTGCTTTCCGACCCGAAGGTCATCTTCCTCGACGAGCCGACCAGCGGGCTTTCCCCCGACTTGGATTTGGAAATGATGGAGCTTTTAAAAGAGCTTGCGCGAAAGGGGCGTACCATCGTTGTCATCACGCACGCGATGGAAAACCTTGACAAATGCGACAGGATTGCCTTTTTGGGTTCAGGCGGGCGGCTTTGTTTTTACGGAAAACAGGCAGACGTGTTCCCGTATTTCAATAAAAAAAGTTATTCCCGTATTTTTGCCGCGCTGTCCGATGTGGAAACGGCGGAGGCGTTTGAAAGAAAATACCGCGCTTCGGAAGAATATCTGAATACCGTCGCCGCGATGGAAAAACTTTACGGCAAAGCGCAGACCAAGACGGAGGCGGGCGATGAAGAAATTTAAAAAACATTCCGCAAAGACCGATATCACGCACTACGGCGTGCTTATCAGGCGGCAGTTTAAGCAGATATTTTCCAACAAGCGGACGCTTTTTTCTCTGCTTCTGCAAGCGCCCGTCATGCTGATCATCTCGCTGTTTGTATACGATAAAGATACTTTTGCGGACGGTAAAGTCAATTTGTTTTCCGCCAGCACCATCATATTCGTCCTGGTGCTGGTCAGCGCGCTGATGGGCGTGCTCAATTCTTACCGCGAAATCGTCGGGGAACGCGAAATTTTAGCGCGGGAAGTGTTCGGCGGGCTGGACGTTTCGGGGTATGTCCTCGCAAAATTCACCGTGCTCGCCGTGGTCGGGTTCGCGCAGTGCCTCATTCTGACGGTCGGCGCGCTGATATTTATCGATTTCCCGTTCCTTTCGCCGGTATTCGGAACGGCGGCGTTCTTCCTTGCGATTTATCTAACCAACGTGTCGGTGGCGGCGATGGGGCTTTTGATTTCTTCGCTTTTGAAAAACGCGGGCAGCGCGATATTGCCCGTGCTTATCGTCATCATCATGCAGGTGGTGTTTTCCGATTCCGTCTTTCCCATCGAGGGCGCGGCGCGCGTGCTTTGCTACGTCACTTCCGCGCTGTGGGGCGTTTCGCTCATCGGGTTCGCGTGCGATTTGAATTCCTATTCAGCGCCGATCGTTTATAACGAAATTTACAATTATTCGCCCGCGATATGTATCATCGTCATGGGAGCGCTTACCGTCGTATGCTTGTTTCTCGCGATCGTCAAGTTAAAACGCGATTACAAAAGTAAGGAGTAATTTATGAAAAATCTTCCCGTTGCCGCGATTTTATACGATTTCGACAAGACGCTTTCGCCTAAGGATATGCAGGAATATTCCGTCATAGAAGAGCTTGGCGTCGCGCCCGAAAAGTTCTGGGGCGAGGCAAACCGCCTTGCAAAGGAAAACCGCATGGACGGCAACCTCGCGTGGATGTACGAAATGATATTGCAGCTCCGCTCGCAGAGAAAGAGCACGAAAAAGGAATACTTCCGCGAATGCGGCAAAAAGGTGGAGCTTTTCAAGGGCGTGGAAAGCTGGTTCGAGCGCATCAACGCTTTCGGCGCGGAGCACGGGCTTAAAATAAAACACTACATCATTTCTTCGGGCTTGAAGGAAATCATCGAAGGCAGCGCCATTGCGAAATATTTCGACCGTATCTATGCCTCCGCGTTTTTATATACGGCGGACGGCGTTACGGAATGGCCCGCGCAATCGGTCAACTATACCAACAAAACGCAGTTTATCTTCCGCATCGCGAAGGGCAGGTTCGAAGAATGGGACAACTCCGTCAACGACCCCGTGGACGAGGACGATCTGGCGGTGCGCTATACCAACATGATCTATATCGGGGACAGTGCGACGGACATTCCCTGCATGCGGCTGGTCAAAAGCCGCGGCGGTTTTTCCGTGGGGGTGTACGACGGCGAAAAGAATTTGAAAAAGAATGTTTACGAACTGTTCGACAGCGGCAGGATAAACTTTTTCGCGCCCGCCGATTACAGCGAGGGAAGCGAACTCGATTCCGTCGTGAAAAAAGTGCTTACGTTTATTTCGGCGCAGGAGCAGCTCCGTCGCGTCGGTGCGGAAAACAAGGCGCTGGCGGCGGAATATAAGCGCTATTCGGCGGCGAAAACCGCTTTGGAGAACGAGCGCGGCGCGGGCGAAGTTTTGAAAAAATTAAAACAAAAAGTCAAAGGCGACGTGGAATAAAAAAACCGCGTCAAGCCGAAAAAGCAAAAATAAAAACGGATAAAAGCCGTCCTTGTAAAGTGCGCCGCGAAAGTTTTTTAAAACTTTCGCGGCGCATAGTATATAACAAGGGACGGCTCGTTTTTTATACAAAGATTGACAAAAACATCAAAGCGATATACAATGTAGCTGTAAGCGGTCAAAAAGCGAATCGATTTAGTTTTACCGCTTGGTGAGGGAAAAATGAAGAAAGATAAATTAAAAAAAATTCAATGGTTTCCGGAAGCAAAAAGTATTACGGTTCAATTATATGTTTTAATGTTAATTGCGCTGACAGTGTTTTTTATTATGGTGTTGTGCCTGAGAATAGAAGCAATAATTTGTTTTTTTGCATTCTTGATTTTTTTGCTTATTGTATTCAGCTTAGCGGATAGAAAAATATATCCTAAGTTTATAAAGGCAGATAAAGGTTTTATAAAAATTTATTATTGGTTTTTTAATCATAAAAAAATGAAATGCGGCGAAGTGAAAATAAGCTATACGAACCTTTTGAACTTATTTGGTGTACGCCCGCTACATGATCAGATTGTGGTTAAAAAACATTCGTTTCCGCCCCAAATATATCCCGCATTCATTTTATATACGGAAAAAAGTTTTATCGATAAATATTATCTATCCATGAGTCTCGAAACGATTGAGGAACTGCAAAAATATGCGGACTATTCGTGGGAAACATTGCGCGAAAAGGAGTTTATCGTCATAGACGGGAGTTATAAAAACTGCAAATACTTGCGGCAGTTTTTCGATGTGGATAAATTTCGCGATACGCGCGGAATCGAGGAAGATAAAATTGCGGAATTCGAAACAACCCTGCAGCAAGAGAAAATTGCAAATAGCTAACTGCGTGAAGGAGGAAAATATGCAATTTAAATATATTATAAAAGAAAACTGCAATATCGGTTTTTTCTCTATTATGAAAGATCGTTCTTTGCTTTATTCTACACAAGGAGGAAATTTTACTGTTTCTCTTGGCGGGGATTGGCGGTTTGAATTAAATGTAGATAGTAATACAGGAAAGTGCATTAATTTTCAGGGAACTTTAATTGGTAATATACAAGAAAAAACCTTGAAAATTCCCTCTTACCATAAGGGAGAGTTATTTTTTTGTCATGAAGGCGAACTTTTAATTGGGGCAGGTTGTCGTTATTTATTTATCGATGATAACGCGTATTATGATTCTATTCAAAAAGTTTTATGTGTAGGCAATCCTTGTTTAAATGGAGTTGCCATAGAATTTACAGATAGAACAATTGCGGTAATTTGTGATAATATTTTAGTCGCAATTTATTTGGATTTGAGAGATGCGTATAAAGAATAGTTTAAAGGCAACTGAAATTTTATGGTGCTAAATAAAGTGAGTATGCCAAAATTCAAAAAGAGAGGGATATTTATTCGGCGGGTGGTTTAAGGATGAGGCTTGCACCGAGGTTTGGGATTTTGAAAAAGATACGATAATAAAACCCGCGGACGACTACTACGAAAACAAACTTTACGCTAAATGGAATGAAAAGAATTATTAAAAGCAAAAAATAGTAAACCCCGCCCCGCGGCAATTTGCCGCGGGGCGGGGCTTAATATAAATCTTATTTTTAATATTGTTTAATCGCAATCAATATTTATCGTCCAGC
>CASETU010000165.1 GCA_949290895.1 uncultured Bacillota bacterium | reverse complement strand
TTTATGCGCAAAAACGCGGCGGCAGTCATGTCGGGCGCGGCGAAAATCAAAAAAGAAAATCTTTTGAAAAAACGGTTGACAAAAATCGCATTCGGCGTTACAATAAAACCGTAAATAAAAAAGTCCTTCCGTGACTGACGGAAAAAGCGGTTTACCGCAAGGGAGCGAAGGGACGTAAAGCCGACCGTCTGGGCAGTTTCGATTTTTCGGAACTGCCCTTTTAATTTGCAAAGGAGAATGATTATGGAAGCTTGGAAAGGTTTTAAAAGCGGAATATGGCAGGAAAAAATAGACGTAAGAGACTTCATTCAGAAAAATTACACGCCCTATAGCGGCGATGAAAGCTTTTTGAGCGCGCCTACGGAACGCACGAACAAATTGAACGGCAAATTGAACGCGCTTTTGAAAGAGGAACGCGATAAAGGCGGCGTTCTCGGTATCGATACCGAGACGGTGTCGTCTTTGCTCAACTATCCCGCGGCTTATATCGATAAGGATTTGGAACTCATCGTCGGATTGCAGACGGGCGCTCCGCTGGTGCGCGGCGTCAATCCGTTCGGCGGTATCCGCATGGCGCGCGCGGCGTGCAAAGCTTACGGCTACGAGCTTTCCGAAAAGGTAGAAGACGAATTCCGTTACCGTACCACGCATAACGACGGTGTTTTCCGCGTGTACGGCGAGGATATGCGCAAGGTGCGCCACGTCGGTATCATCACGGGACTTCCCGACGCTTACGGGCGCGGGCGCATTATCGGCGATTACCGCCGCGTCGCGCTCTACGGCGTGGATAAATTGATAGAAGAGAAGAAAAAAGATAAAGAAGAGCTTATCCGCACCCTGATGACGGCGGAAACCGTCAAACTTTCGGAAGAGCTTTACGAGCAGATAGAATTTCTCGACAAATTAAAGCAGATGGCGGCGATGTACGGCAAGGATATTTCCCGCCCCGCCGAAAATTTCGAAGAGGCAACGCAGTGGGTGTATTTTGCGTATCTTGCGGCGAATAAGGAACAAAACGGCGCGGCGATGTCTCTCGGCAGGGTAAGCACGTTCCTCGATATTTACGCCGAACGCGATTTGAAAAACGGCGTATTGACGGAAAGGGGCGTGCAGGAGATCGTCGATCATTTCGTCATCAAACTGCGCACCATGCGCCATTTGAGAACGCCCGAATACAACGAGCTTTTCGCGGGCGATCCCATGTGGATTACCGAAAGCGTCGGCGGCATGGGCGAGGACGGCAGAACGCTCGTCACCAAAAATTCTTTCCGTTTTTTGCATACGCTTTATAACCTCGGCAGTGCGCCCGAGCCTAATTTGACGGTGCTCTGGTCGCAGTCTTTGCCGCAAAGCTTCAAAAAATACGCCGCGCGCGTTTCGGTGGAAACCGATTCCATTCAGTACGAAAACGATGACCTCATGCGCCGCGAGGGCGGGGACGACTATGCCATCGCCTGCTGCGTCAGCCGCATGAAGGTCGGCAAGCAAATGCAGTTCTTCGGCGCGCGCTGCAACCTGCCCAAGACGTTGCTCATGGCGCTCAACGGCGGCATTGACGAGCGTTATTTCATGCAAGTGGGACCGAAAATGCCCGTTTACGAGGGCGAAGTGCTGGAATACGACAAGGTCATGGAGCGTTTCGATTTCTACCTTTCCTGGCTTGCAAGGACTTATGTCAACACCATGAACGTCATTCACTTCATGCACGATAAATACGCTTACGAAAAATTGCAGATGGCGCTGCACGATACTTATGTAGAGCGGCTCATGGCGTTCGGTATCGCGGGGCTCAGCGTCATTGCCGACTCGCTCTCGGCGATCAAATACGCCAAAGTGAAACCTATCAAAAACGAGCAGGGGATCATTGTGGACTTTGAAACGACGGGGGATTTTCCCAAGTTCGGCAACGATGACGACCGCGTGGATTCCATCGCGCAGGAAGTGTTCAAAAAGGTGTATGACGAGCTTTGCAAGACGCCCGCATACCGCGGCGCAAAGCACACGCTTTCCGCGTTGACCATCACTTCCAACGTCGTTTACGGCAAGAAGACGGGCGCTACACCCGACGGCAGAAAGGCGGGTGAACCCTTTGCTCCCGGCGCGAATCCCATGCACAACCGCGAAACGCACGGCGCGCTCGCGTCGCTCAATTCCGTGGCGAAACTTTCCTACGATTACGGCAAGGACGGCATATCCAACACCTTTTCCATCGTGCCTTCCGCCCTCGGAAAGACTGAAGGAGAAAAGGTCAATAATTTGGTCGCCATTCTCGACGGATATTTAGCGCAGGACGCCCATCATTTAAACGTCAATGTTTTGAACCGCGAAAAGCTGGTGGAGGCGATGGAAGACCCCGAAAAATATCCCAACCTGACGATACGCGTTTCTGGGTATGCAGTCAATTTCAACAAGCTCACGAAGGAACAGCAAAGGGAAGTCATCTCCCGTACCTTCCATACGGCGGTGTAGTATGAAGGGGATTATCTCTTCCTTTCAGTCCCTCGGCACGTTGGACGGGCCGGGCGTTCGCGCGGTGGTGTTTGCCGCGGGGTGTCCGCTCAGGTGCATATACTGTCATAACCCCGAAACCTGGGAGATGAAGGGTGAAGAAGTGGAATCGGACGAACTCGTTAAAAAGATACTCCGCTTTAAGCCTTTCATAAAAAACGGAGGCGTCACGTTCAGCGGGGGGGAACCGCTCATGCAGGGCGCGTTTTTTGCGGAGGTCGCCGAGCGGCTGAAAAGAGAAAATCTGCACGTCGCGCTGGATACGAGCGGAAATTATTTTGACGGGGCTACGGAGCGGCTCGTTCGTGCGGCGGATCTTATTATCCTCGATATAAAGTTCGTTACGGAAAGCGATTATAAAAAATATACGGGCGGAAGTCTGGAAAAAACGCTTGCCTTTTTGGAACTTGCAATGCGCGAAAAAAAGCGTGTGTGGATTCGCCAGGTGGCGGTAAAGCGGCTGACCGACGGCGATGAAAGCGTGCGCACGCTAAAAAAGATTTTAGCGCCGTATCGCGGTTGTATCGACAAAATCGAGTTCTTGCCTTTTCGGAAAATCTGCCTTGAAAAATACGATAGAATGAACATCGATTTTCCTTTGAAAAATCTGGCGGAAACAGATGAGATTACGTTAGATGGAATGAATGCCGTTTTAGCAGAAAATGACTGCTGAAACGGCTTTTTTCGTTTTGCTCTTGAAAAACAGAAAAAAGCGTTGTATAATAGATACATGAAACGCTTTATCATCGCCCTCGACGAGGGCACGACCAGCACCCGCGCGGTGCTCTACGATTTGGAAAAAAAGAAGATAGCGCGCATCGCTTCCCGCCCGCTCGAACAGTTTTATCCTGCGCCCGGTTACGTGGAAGAGAACGCCGCGGAAATTTATGCCGAAACGCTTTCCGCGCTCGCCGAGACTATCGAGAGCGTGTCCGATACCGCGGAGGTCAGCGGCATCGGGATCACCAACCAACGCGAGACTGTCATCATGTGGAACAGGAAAACGGGGCGCCCGATTTACAACGCCATCGTGTGGCAGTGCCGCCGCACGGCGGAAGTTTGCGAGAAGATAAAGGAGGAATATTCCGAACTTATCTACCGCAAGACGGGGCTCATTCCCGACGCGTATTTTTCCGCCACCAAGATAAGGTGGCTGCTCGATAACGTGCCGCAGGCAAAAAAGCTTTTAAAAGAAAACAACCTCTGCGTCGGCACGGTGGACTCCTTTCTCATCTTCAAGCTGACGGTCGGTAAGGCGTTTGTGACCGACGCCACCAACGCCTCGCGGACCATGCTTTTCAACATTCATACGCAAGAGTGGGATAAGGAGCTTTTGGAACTGTTTTCCATTCCCGAAAGCATTCTGCCCGAGGTAAAAGACAGCACCGCAAAGGTCGGCGAGTTCGAATACGAAAGCGCAAAAATTCCCATTTGCGGCATTGCCGGCGACCAGCAGGCGGCGCTCTTCGGACAGTGCTGTTTTTCCGAAGGATCGGTCAAGATTACATACGGCACGGGTATGTTCATGCTCTATAATATCGGTGCAAAAACCCCGCCGGAAAACGAGCTGGTGCTCACCACGGTAGCGTATCGGATAGAGGGCAAAACCACTTACGCGCTGGAAGGCAGCGTGTTCAACGCGGGCAGCGCGGTGCAGTGGATACGCGACGAGCTGAACCTCACGAGTAAGGCGTCTCATACCGAGCGCATGGCGAAAAAGGTCAAGGACAACGGCGGGGTGTATATCGTGCCCGCGTTCACGGGGTTGGGCGCGCCGTACTGGGACAGCGAGGCGCGCGGCATCATCACGGGGCTTACGCGCGGCGTCAATAAAAATCATATCGCTCGCGCTGTGTTGGAGTCCATGGCGTATTCCGCGCGCGATTTGTCGGGCGTGATGGAAAAAATCAGCGGCTACGAGCCGAAGGTCATTAAAGCGGACGGCGGCGCAAGCAACAACGATTTTTTGATGCAGTTTCAATCGGACGTGCTGGGCGTGGCGGTCGACCGTCCCGAAGAGAGCGAAAGCACCGCGCTCGGCGCGGTGTATCTATGCGCCATCGGGCTGGGTATTTTCAAACAGGAAGAGCTTTCTTCGCTGAGAAAAACGCAAAAGCTGTTTACGCCGTCCGAGGACAGGGCGTATTTCGATAAGCTGTACGAGGGCTGGAGCAAAGCCGTCAAACAATGTCTTTATAAAGGAGAATAATTATGGAACAATATAAAATCGAGGCTTCGGACGGAAAGGCGATTTCCGTTACGGAATGGAAACCCGCGGGGGAAATCCGCGGCGTCGTGCAGATATCGCACGGCATGGTGGAGCATTCCTTGCGCTATGCGGAAACGGCGGCTCGGCTCAACGAGCGCGGTTTTCTGGTGTTTGCGGACGACCACCGCGCGCACGGGGAAACGGATAAAGACACTTTGGGGTATTCCGACGGCGATATTTTTGAAGATACGCTGCGCGATTTGAATCAGCTCACCAAACGCTATAAGGAAAAGTATCCCGATAAAAAGCTCGTGCTGTTCGGGCATAGTTACGGTTCGTTCCTTACGCAAGCGTATATCCAGCGCTACCGTTTGCACGACGCCGCGGTCATCGGCGGCAGCGCGAAGATGAATCCCTTTATGTCGCTCGGCGGAAAGATCGTTTCGTCGCTCGGCTGTGCGTT
>CASETU010000164.1 GCA_949290895.1 uncultured Bacillota bacterium | reverse complement strand
TATTTTGCTTTTTCATTGGCATTATCTTTTCGGAGAGGAGACCGATAAGCTCTTTTCGTCTCTTGGTTACGAATACCTTTTGGCAAATCTTACCCCCGTAACCGTTCCCGACCTTGCACGCCGTCTTGAAAGTGCGAGTTGCAAGGGGTTTTGTATTTCTAACTGGGGAAATGTCGATCCCGTGTTGTTGCAAAGAAACGGGATTTATTTTCATATCGCATATATGTCCTGTCTGAAAAGAGGCGTTCTGAATGCGGACGTTTCTCTTTCAGAAACGGTCGCGAAAGTTTCCGATCTTTTGTATCGCCAAAGGCTTGCCGATACAAAACAAAAATATCTTTATGTGGTTCATACTGTAAAGATTATCGTCGATCATCGGGAATTTGTCGACGGAAATTATATGGACTACGATAAAGATTATCTCGGTTGCTATAAGATCGTCTATGAAGACAAGACGGTGCAATACGAAAAAATTTATTTCGGGCTCAACATCAATTACGAAAAGAGAAATTATACAAGAAAAATCGATTCGCATTTTGATTTATACGAAACGGAAAAATATCTTTTGGAATCAACAAGGACTTGCCGATATATCATAAACGGCGACGTGACGGATTATGAATACGCTTTTAAGAGAATTTCGGAAAGCAAAGTGCTTTCGTGGGAATTTCTTCCTGCCGAAGGGCGGGAAAATGCGGTGGAAGTTCTGTCTTTTTTTGCGGAGTGATTTATGCGCGTATCCGAATATTTTTTGAAATTCAATCGAGAAATCAAAAGTTGGGACGAGGCAGTGCCGCTCGGCGGCGGAAATCTCGGGTGTCTGATTTACGGAAAAGAACCGCTACGCCTGCACCTCGACAGGATAGATCTGTGGGACGAGCGGGAAGCGCCTGAAACAAAGGAAAGCGGCTTTTGTTATGAAAATCTGGTGCGTTTGGCAAGGTCCGGCAAAAAGGAGGATTTCGCCGAACACAATCGCTTGTTCGACGCGCCGTATTCTCATATCACGCCTACGAAAATAACGGCGGGCGCGTTGGAACTTTTCTGGGGTGATGTGCAGGATATATTCTATTTACTCGATATAGAAAACGCTCGGGCGAGCGTCAAACACGCCCAGGCGGAATTGCAGGTATATTGCAGTGCGGAATACGGTTGCGGAGTCATGCGTATCCGCGGCAAAATGCCGAAAATAAGCATCGATATGCCTGCATATCTTTCCGCAAAAGACGGGCTGGGCTATCCTACGGCTCAATATAAAGCCACAAAAGATTTTTATTATTGTTTACAGAAGACTTTTTCTGCGTTGCAATACGGCATTTTCGTTTCGGAGTTCCGCGATGCGGAAGGCGGCTGGATTTTGTTCGGTATCGAATCTTCCGAAGGCGCGCTGTCTCCCCCAAAAATAAAGGAAAAACATGAGACGCTTTTCGCTATTCGGGAAAAAATCGCGCAAAAGCACGCCGCGCATTGGCGGCGTTTTTGGAAAGAATCGGAAATCCGTATACCCGACGCCGTTTTGGAAAAACAATATTATCTTTCGAATTACTTTTTCGAAAGCTGTTCGGCAAACAATCGATTTCCCATTCCTCTGCAGGGACTGTGGACGGCGGATAACGACGCTTTGCCGCCGTGGAAAGGGGACTATCACCACGATTTGAATACGCAATTGACGTATTCGCATTGTTTTCAGGCAAATCACTTGCGCGGCGGAAAAGTCTTTATCGATTATCTGTGGAAACATCGGAAAGACTTTCAAAAGTTCACGCAAAAATTTTATAAAACGGAGGGTTTGCTGATACCTGCGGTTTCGTCGCTGAACGGAAAGCCTTTGGGCGGGTGGCCGCAGTATTCTTTTTCTCCTGTGATGACCATCTGGTGTATCCGCAGTTTTGAAGAATATTACGCATTGACGCGAGATTTGAATTTTTTAAAAAACCGCGCGTTTTATATGTTCCGCGAAACGGAAAAGGCGATTTATTCGCTGCTTGAGGAAAAGGACGGAAAACTGCACCTGCCGCTTTCTACTTCTCCCGAAATATTCAATAATTCCCCGCAAAGCTATCTCGTTCCCGAATCAAACAACGATTTGGCGCTTTTAAGGTATTTATATCGCACGCTGATCGATTTTTGCCGCATCTTGGGGATAGATAACGAGTACGATAAAACGCTTGCCAAATTAGGCGATTATCACGGGGCGGAAGAACTATGGCTCGATAAAATATTAAAGCCCTTTGAATCGCACAGACACCATTCGCATCTGATGGGAATTTATCCTTTGAAAGACGAGTTCTTTTTCCACGGAAAAGGCCTTTCGATATTTGAAAAAAGCATGGAGCGGCTGGAAAACCTGGGTGTTAAAGAATGGGTCGGATTTTCCTTCACGTGGGCGGCGGCTTTGGAAGTCATGCGCGGTAACACGGAAAAATTCGAGGAATATCTGCACGATTTTTGCAATGCGCTGGTATCGGAAAACGGATTTCATCTTAACGGAGATTTCCGCAGAACGGGGTTGACGAATTTTGATTATCGTCCGTTCACGTTGGAAAGCAATTTTCATTTTTGCGCCGCTTTGCAGTATTCGCTGGCATATTATGCGGGTGGAATTTATTATCTGTTCCGTGGCGTCAAAAACTTCAGCCAAAACGCAGAATGGGAATTTAAAAATTTCCGCATGGAGGGCGGGCTGATGTTTTCAGCAAAGTACGGTAACGGTGTGTGCTATTTGAAAGTAAAAAGTAAAAATCAAGAAAGCATCACGGTGGAAATTTTTAATAAAACATTCCTTTTGCATCTACAAGTAGGAGTTTCTGCTTTCCGGCTGGAAGTTTGAAAGTAAAGTAAGACTTGGGAGAAAGTTAAAATGTTAAAAGGTATACCGAAAATCATATCGCCGCAGTTATTGAAAATACTTGCGGAAATGGGTCACGGGGACGAAATCGTCATAGCCGACGGTAATTTTCCTGCGGAAAGCTGCGGGAAAAGGGTGGTTCGCGCGGACGGAATTGGCGGAAAAGAATTATTGCGCGCGGTGTTGGCGCTGATTCCTTTGGACACGTATGCGGAGTATAATTTTATTCTGATGAATACTGTAGGAGACGACCCGATCCCCGCGATTTGGAACGATTACGAAAAAATTGCAAAGGAAGAGGAACCGAACGTGAAAATCGGGAAGATAGAAAGAATGTCTTTTTACGAACGCGCGAGGAATGCTTATGCCGTCGTCGCTACGGGAGAAACGGCGGTTTATGCAAATATTATTTTGAAAAAAGGGGTA
>CASETU010000163.1 GCA_949290895.1 uncultured Bacillota bacterium | reverse complement strand
AGAAAACCTCGCCATCAACTCCCCCGTGAAAATCGTGGAAAATATTTTGCAGATACTCAACGACAATCTGTATAACAATATCGACCTCGACACCATTTCCAAAAAGCTCTCTTTCAGTAAGACGTATATCAAGGCTATCTTCAAAAAACACACCGGCACGACCATCATTCAACACTATATCAGCTTAAAGATCGCGGAGGCAAAAAAACTTCTTAGCCAAAACAAATACACCGTGACGGAAATTGCGTTCATGCTGAATTTCAATTCCGTGCATTACTTCAGCCGACAGTTCAAAGATCAGACCGATATGTCTCCGACGGAATATGCAAACTCTATCAAAGCGGATAACGTTTTATAACCGAAAAACGCCCGTACAAAAAATACGACCTCCGAATTTCGGAGGTCGTTTCATTATTTTAAAATCTTGATTTTTCCGAGGACAGGCAACTCTTTTGCTACGCCGTTCACCACGTTCACGATACCGATGATACCTAACACCAACAACGCCAAACTGAAAACACCTGCAAGCGCCCCGAAAATCGTTTGCATTATTCCGCCGAACGATGTCAGTATGCCGAACAGAACATTTCCGCACACGGCAACGATAAGCAAAACCAACCCTTGATTTGCATGAAAGGACGAATCTTTGTCGTCTTTATACAAAATGAGCGGTAAAAAGAACAAAATACCCCAGATATAACAAAGGGAGTAAACGATTTTTTTAACCGTTTCCTTTTCTTTGTCCGCTTCATCTTCTTTATGTATTTGCGAAGAATTTTCTTCCTTTTTTTCTTCCGTCAAATCCTCTTTTCTATCCTCTTCCATAATCTTCACCCTATTTAACGAGCAGTGCCGCCGCGCCGATGATACCCGCGTCGTTTCCAAGCGTCGCCGTCAGGATTTTCACTGCAGGTGTCCCCTGATAGCCATAATGCCGCTTTTCACAATAATCCACGACTTTATCGATGAGGAATTTTCCCTCGCCGCAGATGCCGCCGCCCAGCACGAACGCCTCGGGGCGAAAAATGTTACAATAATTCATGATGCTTTCCGAAAGATACATCACGTAGTTTTCCACTACTTTCATCGCGCTTTCGTCGTTTTCCCGAGCCATGGCGAATGCCGTGCGTCCGTTGACGTTATTGATGTCGTTGCCGGCGTATTCCCACATTTTGGAATTCGTATCGGCAAGCATGGCGCGTTTCGTATCCCTGATGAGCGCGGACGCCGAGCAATACGCCTCGATACAGCCCTTTCTTCCGCAGGTGCAATCTTCCCCGCCGAGCACCAAAATCGCGTGTCCGAGTTCGGCGCCCTTCGATTCGTTGCCCTCGTAGAGCTTTTTATCGATGATGATCCCCCCGCCGACACCCGTGCCGAGCGTGAACATGACGACGTCGTTGAATCCCTTCGCCACGCCGAAAATCACCTCGCCGAGCGCCGCGACGTTCGCGTCGTTGGATATTTTGTATTCCACATCGAGATATTTTTTCAATCCGTCCACAAGGCGCACGTTTTTCCAGCCGAGGTTGTTGGAATATTCCACCACTCCCGTCGACCCCGTGATGGCGCCGGGACATCCGATCCCAACGCCCTCGATGTCCTTTGCGGAAAGTCCGTTGTCTCTTAAAAATTTCACGAGGCTTTCGCCGAGTGTCTTAATAACGCTCTCCGCGTCGCTTTCCGTCTTCACAACAGTTTTGGCAAGCAGGTTGCCCTCTTCGTTGACAAGTCCTATTTTGATACTCATGCCGCCAATATCGACGCCGATGTACTTTTTCATATCATTCTCCTTTCATCAGTTTACGCGCAAGATACACGCCCATAACGGACGCCATCATAAGCCCGCGCGTCCACCCCGACGAATCGCCGAGGCAATATAAGTTTTTTACGCTTGTCAACAAGTTTTCGTCCATGGATACCCTGTTGCTGTAAAATTTAATTTCTGGGGAATATAAGAGCGTTTCCGCACTGGCAAATCCCGGCACGACGGTATCCACTTCCTCGATAAAATTAAGTATCGAAAGCATCACCCGATAGGGCATTGCGGAAGTGATATCCCCCGCAACGGCGTCGGTAAGCGTCGGCTTTACGTTGGAACGCATCAGTTCTTCCTGCCAGCTCCGCTTTCCGTCGCGGATATCCCCCAGCCGCTGCACCAGAATGTGTCCGTCCGCCAGCATGTTGGTCAATTCGCCGATTTTTTTAGCATACTCGATAGGCTTATCGAAAGGCGCCTGAAAATGGCTGGAACACAATATCGCAAGGTTGGTGTTCTGCGACTTTTTCTCTTTATAAGAATGTCCGTTGACCACGGCGAGGTCGTTATCGTAATTTTCCTGACTGACGAAACCGCCGGGGTTTTGACAAAACGTTCTGACTTTGTTCTTGAACGGGTGCGGATAGCCGATGAGTTTGGATTCGTACAATATGTTGTTGACTTCTTCCATCACTTCGTTTCTGACTTCCACGCGCACACCGATATCGACGATGCCCGCCTCGTGCTTTACGCCGTGCTTTTTACAGACGGAATCCAGCCAATCCGCACCGCGACGCCCCGTGGCGATAACGACGTTTTCGGCAAAAATTTCCGTCTTTTCTTTCCCCTTGCGTACGACAGCGCCGCGGCATACGCCGTCTTCTACGATAATATCTTCCGCATCGGTATGAAAGGAAATTTCCACGCCAGCGTTTTGCAGATGTTTTTCGATGGCGAGATATATCTGCTGCGCTTTTTCCGTGCCAAGGTGACGAATCGGACAATCGACGAGTTTCAGATTCGCCTGTATCGCCTTTTTGCGGATTTCCTTTATTTTTTCCGAGTTTGAAACGCCTTCGACCTTTTTATCCGCACCAAACGATAAATAAATTTTATCGGTGTAATCGATGAGAGCCTGCGCTTTATCCTGCCCGATCAGTTCGGGAAGTTCTCCGCCTACGTCGGCGGAAAGTGATAATTTTCCGTCGGAAAATGCGCCGGCACCGGAAAATCCGGTCGTGATATGACAGTTTTTACAGTGCACGCATTCGCCAGTTTTTGCTTTCGGACAAGCGCGGTTTTCTATCGCCGCCCCTTTTTCAATAATTCTGATTTTTCCTTGATAACCTTTATTCAATAACTCAAGTGCGGTAAAAATCCCCGCAGGCCCCGCACCGACGATCAAAGTATCGATTTTTTCCATTTTTCCTTAGCCTTCTCTTTCGGCAATCATATCCTTAACTTTCATCAGCCGCGTAAGTCCCGAACGCTCGTTTTCGTCGAGCTTCATCGTGATGTAGCGTATCGTTTCCTCGATATTCGGTATCATCACGTATTCCAGCGCGTTGACGCGGCGTTTGCTCTTTTCTATTTCTTCGGCGAGCATCATCGTCGTCTTTTCCAGCTCCGCAAGCCGCACAAGCTTAACAAGCACTTTACCCGCAAGTTCCACGGAATAATCCGCCTCGCTGGTAACGTCCGCAAACGAATAGGGATATTTTGCGGCGGAACGGTTTTCCGTAAGCTGGAGCGCGGGCACTTCCACATTCATTATATTCTTCGTCGTGCACTCTAAATCCACGGAAACCGAAGGCATGGAAAAGATGAGCTCGATGTCCGCTCTGGACATCAGCCCTCTTGCAACGGAAAACTGTTTCAGAACGCCGGCGACGTCGTTTTCCACCTCGTCTCGGAGCGCTTTCGTTTCCCGTATGATGACCGAAAAACGCCGAACCATTTCGTCCGTTTTGTCTTTTAATAATTTGTGTCCCCTTTGAGCCGTTTTAAGCCGCGCTTTCAGCTTTTTCAGCTCCATTCTGGTGGGGTTTACGTTGATTCTCGCCATTATTCTTCTTTATCTAAATACTTTTCGATAAACTGAACCTTGATACGTTTCAATTCCGACTTAGGCAATATCTTCAAAAGCCGCCAGCCCAAATCAAGCGTTTCCTCGATGGAGCGGTTCTTCGTAAAGCCCTGCGAAACGTACTGTTTTTCAAAACTTTCCGCAAACTTCGCGTAGAGTTTATCGATATCGGTAAGAGCCGCGTCGCCCAAAATTGCGGCGAGCTCCTTCGCCTCCTTGCCCCGCGCATAAGCGGAGAAAAGCTGGTTCATTGTATCGGCGTGATCTTCCCTCGTTTTACCCGCACCTATTCCTTTATCTTTCAGACGGGAAAGCGACGGCAAAACATCGATGGGCGGATTGACGCCCTTTTTATAGAGTTCACGCGACAAGATGATCTGACCTTCGGTAATATATCCCGTAAGGTCGGGGATCGGGTGTGTCTTGTCGTCTTCGGGCATGGTCAGAATGGGGATTTGCGTAATGGAACCGTTTTTCCCCTTAATCCTTCCCGCGCGTTCGTACATGGACGCGAGGTCGGTGTAAAGATAACCGGGATATCCTCTGCGCCCGGGAACTTCCTTTCTCGCCGCGGAAACTTCGCGCAGCGCCTCGCAATAATTCGTGATGTCCGTGATGATGACCAACACGTGCATGCCGAGATCGTATGCCAGATACTCCGCCGCGGTAAGAGCCATTTTCGGCGTTGCGATACGCTCGATGGCGGGGTCGTTTGCAAGGTTCGTGAAGAGCACCGTCCTGGAAATCGCGCCTGTCTTTTTGAAATCCTGCACGAAATAGTCCGCCTCTTCGTAAGTGATGCCGACCGCAGCGAACACGACGGCGAATTTTTCATCACTCTTGAGCACGCGCGCCTGGCGGGCGATTTGTGCGGCGAGTTCCGCATGCGGAAGACCGCTCATGCTGAAAACGGGAAGTTTTTGCCCTCTGACGAGGGTATTGAGTCCGTCGATAGCGGAAATGCCCGTCTGAATAAATTCGTTGGGGTAATCGCGCGCGGCGGGATTGATGGGCTCGCCGTTGATATCCATGCGCTTGACGGGAATAATAGGCGCGCCGCCGTCGCGGGGGTTGCCCATACCGTCAAACACCCTGCCGAGCATATCTTCGGAAACGGCAAGCTCCAAACTTCTTCCTAAAAATTTCGCCTTGCTGGTAGAAATCTGCAAGCCCTGCGAGCTTTCAAAAAGCTGAACGAGCGCTTTGTCGCGGTTGACTTCCAAAACTTTTCCGCGGCGGGTCTCGCCGTCCGATTGAATGATTTCCACAAGTTCGTTATATTTTACGCCCTCGACGCCTTCGACCAGCATCAGCGGTCCGACGACTTCCTTGATGGTTTTATATTCCTTATACATTGACGTTCCCTCCGTCGATCGCCTTCACGCTGTCATTGATCTCCTTGGCAATTTCGTCGAGCTCAGCGATATCGGACTCCGCAATATACTTCGCCCTGCCGATCTTTTCGCGGACGGGAAGGTTCAGCAGTTCGTTAAATTCCGCGCCGCGGTTGATGGCGTCGATGCCCAAACGGTAAAAATCATAGATGAGTTTGAGCATTTTGCACTGTTTTGCCATGGAAGTATAGGTATCGATTTCGTGGAAAGCGTTCTGATGCAGATAGTCTTCGCGGATAGACTTAGCGGTCTCCATAGTCAGGCGGTCTTTATAAGAGAGTGCGTCCGCGCCGACAAGGCGGACTATTTCGTCGAGCTCCGCCTCTTCCTGCAATATCTGCATGGCAAAACCGCGCAATTTCGTAAAGTCCGCAGAAGCGTTTTTCGTATACCAATCCGCAAGCTTGTCGGCATACAGCGAATAACTGATAAGCCAGTCTATCGCGGGAAAATGACGCTTATATGCCAGCGACGCCGAAAGCCCCCAGAACACCTTGACGATGCGGAGCGTCGCCTGCGCGACGGGTTCGGACAAATCGCCGCCCGCGGGAGATACCGCGCCGATAGCCGTTATGGAGCCTTCGCGCGGCTCGGACGAAAGCACTTTCACCACGCCTGCCCGCTCGTAAAATTCCGCAAGACGGCTGGAAAGATATGCGGGATACCCTTCTTCACCGGGCATTTCTTCCAACCTTCCGCTCATTTCGCGGAGCGCCTCCGCCCAGCGTGAAGTGGAATCCGCCATGATCGCGACGCTATAGCCCATATCGCGGAAATATTCCGCAATGGTGATGCCCGTATAAATGGACGCCTCGCGCGCCGCGACGGGCATATCAGACGTATTTGCGATGAGAACCGTGCGCTTCATCAGCGGCTCGCCCGTTTTCGGGTCTTTCAATTCGGGAAATTCATTCAAAACGTCCGTCATTTCGTTGCCGCGCTCTCCGCAGCCGATATAGACGATGATGTCGGCGTCCGCCCACTTCGCCAGCTGGTGCTGCACAACGGTCTTTCCGCTCCCGAACGGGCCGGGAACGGCGGCGACGCCCCCTTTCGCAATGGGGAAAAGCGTATCGATGACGCGCTGACCGGTGATCATCGGCATGGTCGGCGACATTTTTTCCTTATAAGGTCTGCCGCGGCGAACGGGCCATTTCTGCAACATGGGCAGTTCTTTTGCGCCCTCTTCGGTATCCAACACAGCAATGGTCTGCGTGATGTTGAATTCACCGCTCTTTATCTCTTTTACGGTCCCTTTCATTCCGTAAGGAACCATGATTTTATGATTTACGATACTCGTTTCCTGCACGGTCCCTAAAACGTCCCCCGCCTGCACGAAATCGCCGACCTTGACGGACGGCTCGAACTTCCACAGCTTTTCGTGGTCGAGATTGTTGAGAGAAATGCCGCGAGTGATTCTATCGCCGTACTTTTCGCAAACGCGCTCGAGCGGGCGCTGAATGCCGTCGAAAATACCCTCGATAAGCCCCGGCGCGAGTTCTACGGAAAGCGGCGTTCCCGTACTTTCCACTACTTCCCCCGGTCCCAAACCGCTGGTTTCTTCGTATACCTGAATGGACGCTTTATCACCCCTGAGTTCGATGATCTCGCCGATCAGTTTTTTATCGCTCACGCGCACAACGTCGTACATCTTGCTGTCCGACATGTTTTCCGCCACGATGAGCGGTCCGGAAACTTTTACAATTTTTCCTTGCATATTATTCTCCATTTTCGCCTTTGCCGTCTTTGAATAAAATGTCGACGCCCAGCGCTTTTTCCATTTCTTTTTTCAGAATTTCGCAACCGTAACCGTTACTGCCGTTTTTCGACGGGACGGGAATGACCGTGGGGTAAGCCGAAGCCGTGTAATGCGCAACGGTATCGGAAATTTCCTTGGCAAGCGCGTCCGTGATGAAAATGATCTGATGCGTTTTTGCAAGTTTTTTCAACAAATCGCGCGCCTTTTCGGGGTGATTGACCGAAAACGCCTCGATTCCGACGGCTTTGAATGCAAGCACGCTGTCGCCGTCGCCGATAATCGCCATTTTACCCTTCATAACTTTCCCTGATCCTTTCCTTGATGAAATTGCCGCCGATACCGTTTATAAGACACGACATGACGATGCGCACGTTCGCGATCTCCGCCCGCTTATAATAACAGTATCTCAAAAACGGACGATACCCCTCGTCGTTGAATTTTTCCTTTTTCAAAAATGCAAGCGCATATCCGCCCGCGTATTTTTCAAAATCGGAAAGCGGTCGGTTTTTCGCCAAATCTTCCGCAGCGAGGTCGACAAACGCTTTTAAAGGGGAATATCGGAACTTTTCCTTGATTGCCTCGGCGTTTTCCTCGCACAAAAACTTCAGTTCCGCGTCGGAAAGCGTTCCCCCCTCCACGCGCATTTCCGCACATTCCATTCCGTTTTTCGTACGGAGCGCGATCGCAATATTCGCCGCGTCCGTCCGAGCGGAAAAAATCGCGGAAAGCGTTTTATCGGACTTTGCCGCCGCTCCGAGTTCCCTGTAAAGCGCGCGCCTGAAAAGCGAACTTAACGCTTTCCCGTCCGCTTTCGAGGAAACGAAAAGATTATCCGCCGCAAGCAAAGCTTCCGCCAAAAAGGGAGAAAAACTCTTATAATCGTCGGTAAAAATCTTTTCTTTCAGATATTCCGCAGTATATAGCCCATCAGCCGTCAGCATGGGCGAAAAATCCGTTTTCAGATACTTCGACCTTATCATCGCCTCGGCGTTGTGATAATCGTTTTCCGCAAGCAGAAAAATCTTCAGCCGTTCATCGGGAGAAACCTCCCGAATAAACGCGGCGAGCTTTTTTTCCTCCGCTTCGACGGCGCGTTCGTATTCGGACGCGTCTGCAGACGCGCCTTCCCCGAAATTAACTTCCGAAAGGATTTTAAACGCTTCTTCGGACGTAGCGGCGTCCGCCATTCTGTTGATTCTGTCAATGCCGAGCAACCCGCTTTCCGCGGCGATCGCCCGAGCGTTGGCAAAGATGTTATCGATCATAAAAACTCCAAAATCTCACGCAAAGAGCGCGGCTGCGATCTCCGCTTCGAGTTCGTCTTTTCTGTTGTCGAGCAGAGCTTTGAAAGAAAGGTCTTTATCGCAGACTTCGTTTACCAGCATGATGCCGCCGCGGAACTTGCCGTCCGCCCCGCCGAATTTCAGCTTTTTCGCCTTAAATACGGCAAGCGCGGCAACGTCCGCCTCTTTGAGCGGCGCGCTTGAAGAAAGCACGAGCGTATCGCCCTCTTCCGCATTCTCCTCACAGAGTTTTTCCACGATTTTAAGATATTTTTCCTTATCGAAGGATTCCGCGATCTTGAGGGCGCGCTCGAAAACTTCGGAAATCACTTCCTGTTTCGCGCCGAGCGCCACTTTGCGGCAATCGAGCTCCGCAACCGTCTTTCTGCGAGTAACGACGTTTTCCGCCTCCGTTTCAAGCAGTTTACGCTGCGCCTTCAAATAATCGGTTATCCATTCTTTCGCTTCGCGTTCGCTTTCCTTCACGTTGGCGTCCGCTTCGCCCAAAAGCACTTTTGCTTTCTTTTCCGCATCGCCTATGATCCTGGCGATGATAGCCTCTTTCCCGTCCATAAAACACCTTTACAAAGAAAGCGTGAAAAGCAGAGAAATAACGAAACCGAAAATCGCGTAAGTTTCGACCATTGCCGGGAACATAATCAGTTTACCGGAAATCTTTTCGTCTTTCGCTACGGCATAAATACAGCTTGTGGACGTTTTGCCCTGATAGATAGCGGAAATAAGTCCCGTGATGGCAAGCGGCATGACTGCTGCGAAAACCGCCCAGCCCTGACCGACGCTCATGCTTGCGGACATCGCGCCCGCGCCGACCAACGCCATAACGAAACCGTAAATACCCTGCGTAGCGGGGAGCAATACCAGCACCATGACTTTGCTGAATTTTTTCGCGTCCTCCGCGAGCACGCCCGCCGCAGCGGAACCCGTTTTAAATAAGCCGACCGCAGAACCTACGCCGCACAACCCCGCACAAAGCGCCAATCCCAGGATAGCTATTGCCTGACCACTCATAATTTTGTCCTCCAAAAAATTTTACTTGGTTAAATGTATAAACTTAAACTGCGAACCGAGCGGCGTAAATAGCTCGCCCTCGCCCGCGTAGAACTTGGAAAAGAATTCGATATACTGCAAACGGCAGTCGTGTACATAAGCGCCCAAAACGCCCATCGCAATATTGAAAGAATGACCTATCAGCATGACCAAGGGCCCGAAAATATATCCTAAGCCTCCGACCGCAATAATATCGAGCCCGATACCGTTAAACTGCTGCGCGATGATCATGCCCGAAAGCATCAGCCCGAACAGACGCGCATAACTCAATACGTCGGACAAGAGATTGATGATGCCGTATACCGCGCCGAAACCCTTTGTGAACTTGCCGAGGAGCTTTTCCTTTCTCCCCGCCGTGACCATCGCCACGAAAAGCCCTATACCGAGCATAATGACGCCCGGCAACGCCATTACGTCGAAGAAATTCTTCACGCCCGGCGCAACGGTAATCCCGAAATATTGCGTAAGGAAATTAAACACCGCAAAGAATAGCCCGACGTTAAAGAGCACCCACGTGAGCCCGTCGAAAATCCCGTCGGCAAATTGTTTTTGCCTGAAACAGTTGACCGCCTTCAGAATATATCCGACGGTGATTTGGAAAAGTCCCAGTGCCAAACAGCCGAGCAAAATAATCAAAACGTTAATTCTGCCCTCTTCGCCGCTTAAAGTCGGATCGGGCAAAAACTTATACATGGAAAATCCGAACACCGACCCGAAGAGCAATCCGAAAAGTATCGTAAATGCGCCGCCGTATGTGATGATATAAACGAGTTTTTTAAATCCGTTATCGATCTTCAGCCGCTTAAGCAGCACCAACCCGCCGACGAGCAGCAAAACTCCGTATCCGACGTCCGCCATGATGAGCCCGAAAAATATCATAAAAAAGATAAATACGATGCCGTTGGGGTCGAATTCCCTGTAATCGGGCGCGGAATACATGTTCGTAACGAATTCCGCGGCTTTTGCGGGACCTTTGTTTTTCAAAAGGGTAGGCGGCGTTTCGTCTTCCGCAGGAGCGGTAAATTCCATTACGACCGCCTCCGTCGCGTCGTAGACGGCGTTTTTCACGCGGGAAATCTCTTCTTCGGGAAGATATCCGCTGAGCGTAAAGGTACTCGCCGTCCTGCCGAATTTTTCCGAAGCATTCAGTTTTTCCAACTGAAACGCGTAAAAATCCGCTAATATCTTTAAATTACGCAGATTTCCCGACTTTCCGCAAACTTTTTTATTGACGTCCTTTTCGATTGATTTACAACGAACGAGTTCTTTATTCAGCGCTACCACTTCCTCTCTGGCCGTACGATCGAAATTAAACGTACATTTCGCAAAGGAAAGTTCGTTCGCCTTTTTGAAAACAGCTTCCGCGCATTCGTTATGCGCGACGATCAAAATCGTACACTGCCGTTCGCGGGAAAATACCGTCAAATCTGCCAGCGGCTCGCCTTCGATGAAATTTTTCAATTGCTCCAACGCCGTATCGCCGATGGTGCCGAGCGCGCACTTCGTATTCGCCGTATCCTTAAAACCGGAAAGCTTATCGTCCACATACAAATACGGCTCAAGCTGCGATATCATGTTTTTGAGCTTTACGCGGCGCGACCTTGCGTCCGTCAGACGGCGGGAATATTCTTCCATCTTTTCGATGACGTAAAACAGCTCCACCTCGTTACCCGAAGTGCTCATGAAATCATCGTAACTGATGAGAATGTCGTCGCTGAGCCCGCTGTTTTCCTTCGGATAATAGTCCTGCTTTTTCGCACGGTCAAGCTGTTCGGTAATGAAAGCAATGCTCCTTTCCGTGCGCGCAAGCTTTTCGGCGACTTCGTTTTTTAAGTTTTCGTCCGCCGCATCGGGCTTTACGGAATCATCTTCCGTACACTTCAGCTCGACAAGCTGCGTTTTATGAAGCGCGTTCAGCAACTTTTCCTTTTCATAGGAAAGCCCCGTCAGCTTCATCTTAGACATTTTGACGATTGCCATCAGTCAAAAATCCTCCCGATCACGGTCTTTGCCGCATCTTCCACGCGTTCGGCACAAGACTTTTTCAAATCCTCTGCACGGGCTTTGCCCGCATTCAAAATTTCATCGTAAGCCGCCTGCGCTTTTGACTCGGCTTGAGAAAGAACGCGTTTGCGCTCATCTAAAAATGCGGAAACGGCCGTTTCTTTTTCGCGCTCGGCTGTTTCTTCGCCTTTGATGATGCGCGTTTTACTCTCTTCGCTCGCTTTCGCCACGATCTCCGCGGCCTTTTTTTCCGCTTCCAAAATAGAATTAATCACTTCGTTCATGATTTCCCTGCCTTTTTTAAGCACATTGCGTTTATTTCGGTCATACAATATAATAACTACTTTAAAGCGTTTGCAATTCACGTCGAATTATAAGCGACACGCAAATTCTTTAACGCTTTACAATTTTTATAACGTTATAATTATAATATATTTTTTCCGTGTTTGCAACACTTTTTCCGCGAAGCGTGCTTTTTTTTAATACCGGCTCATTTTCATATATATAATTACAGAACAAGTTTATTCATATTTATTTAGTTTAGTTGCGAGATAACGAAGGCAAAAACAAGACATTTCGCTTATAAAAGCCTGCAAAACACACTTTAGAAAAAAATTAAAAAAAAATTTAAAAATCTATATGAAAACACTTGCAAAATTTTTTTTAATTTGGTATAGTAATTGAGCAATCGCGAGGCGGACGGGAGCTTAGCTCAGCTGGGAGAGCATCTGCCTTACAAGCAGGGGGTCACAGGTTCGAGCCCTGTAGCTCCCACCACTTCAATATACGTATGCGGGAATGGCTCAGTGGTAGAGCGTCGCCTTGCCAAGGCGAATGTCGCGAGTTCGAATCTCGTTTCCCGCTCCATTTTTTT